>JAGYNM010000042.1 GCA_018399335.1 Bacteroidales bacterium
TATTGTAATTAAGTCTTTTTCCTTTTCCTTCGCCTTCTTCACAATCACTGTGTCGGCGTTTTGCAAGCCCTTTACCAAGTTTTTCAAGTAATTCGTCACCATCAACATTTCTTCCCTTTCCGAGCCCTCTTCCTGTTTTTGGCCCTTTGCCCTCAGGACCAGTACGATCAAGCTTTGGCATGATGTTTTTGTTTTAAAAGGTTTATAATTTGTTGTATACTTGTTTCAGGCTTTCGAATCACAATCAGTTGCATCCGCATCTGATCGAGTAGCGGTTGAATTTTTGGCCCAAAATCACCTGCTACCAAAGATCTAACCCCTTCGGAAGCCAACCATTTCACAGCCATTATACCAGCTTGCTCGGTAGCTTCCTTATAAGGATTTGACCTGATTTGCAGTTCGTTGGTTTCCTTGTCATAAATCACAAAAAAGGCACAATGTCCAAATTGAAGATCAATCAAGTAATCCAGCGTATTTCCTTTTGAAGCTATGGCCACTTTCATAAGCTATCGTTTTGCAAGTAAGTAAAATCGAGCTGCTCAATTTGTTGTATTTGATGATGACCACAAAGCGGACAATCCTCTGCAACCTCCTCAGGATGTGGTTGATTGAAATAACTTCCACATAACAAACATTGGAGCCAGTTGCTTTCAAAATACACCTCTCCACCTTCTATCTCCAAAGGTCTTCCTTCAGCCATCGAACGGGCAATTTTATTACGCGCTGAAGCATAAATACGCGTGAAGGTTGGACGTGAAACCTGCATCAGTTTGGCCGCAGCCAGATGATTGAGGTTGTCGTAATCACACATTTTAAAGGCTTCATACTCCTCGAAGTGCAAAACAACGGCTTCTGCATTTTTATCCAACTCAGGTCCGTATGGCCTGAAACCTTTTACAGCAGGCATTGCAGCTAGTTTACGAGGTGTTTTAAATCGTGGCATGTTATGAGCATATGTTCGTTTGCAAAGTTAATGAACATATGTTCATAATTCCAAATTATTTTACAAAAAAAGTGACCAGAAAATAATTATTCTGATCACTTCATTATATACTGTTGATTAACTGTCTATTACATCTGCTTACGTGGCATTACAAGCACTTCGCTTATCATCACTTCATCCGGTTGTGTGAGTGCATAATAAATAGCATTGGCAATATCTTCTGCTGCAAGCGGAACCATATCACCACCTCTTTTGCTAAAACTTTCCAGAATATCCTGATCTGTAATGGTTTGTGTAAGCTCAGTAGCCACAGCTCCAGGTTCGATAGCGGTAACTTTAATATTCATAGACGGTGTGAGCTCCATGCGCATGGCTTCCGATAGGGCAGTAACGGCAAACTTTGTTGCGTTATAAACCGCAAAGCCAGGCCAAACTTTGCGACCTGCAACAGAAGAAATATTAATAATATGACCTCCACCCTGATTTTTCATCACGGGAAGCACACCAGCGATACAATAGAGCAGACCTTTCAGGTTGACATCAATCATACGGTCCCACTCATCAATTTTAAGTTTATCCATATAAGAAACTGGCATCAATCCTGCATTGTTGACCAAAACATCAATGCGACCATAACTCTCCGAAATTTCTTTGAAAGCACTAAGCACTGCCTCTTTTTTAGTGATATCGAGTTTGATTACCATCGATTCTGTTTGATACGCATCCATCAATTCCTGAGCCAGTTCCTGCAGGCGTTCTTCGCGACGAGCCATTAATACCAAACGTGCACCATCAGCAGCAAGCTTGCGTGCTGTGGCTGCTCCTATCCCACTGGAAGCACCAGTTACAACAACAACTTTGTCTTTTAATTCCATATGAAAATCTTTTTAAAGGGTTTTCTAATTAAACAATTGAGAATGAAAATGGTTGCATCAAAAATGAATTAATACCCATAACGTGTTTTCCAAAGATTGCGCAAATTTCGGCGCATTTCATCCTCTCTGGGATTTTTCCCCGGATCAAAAATCACAGTTTTACTGATCTCTTCTGGTAAAAATTCCTGCTCGGCAAAATTCCCCGGAAAATCATGCGCATATTTATATTCAGCACCATAACCAAGCTCTTCCATCAGTTTGGTAGGCGCATTTCGCAGAGGTAATGGCACTGACAAATCTCCGGTTTTCCTGACGATTTCCTGTGCTTTGTTAATGGCCATATAAGAAGCATTGCTCTTTACCGAACAAGCCAGGTAAACAGCGGTTTGTGACAAAATAATCCGGCTTTCAGGAAAACCAATTTTTTGCACCGCTTCAAAGCAACTATTCGCTAACAGCAAAGCATTTGGATTAGCATTACCGATATCTTCGGAAGCCAAAATCAACATCCGTCGTGCAATGAAAAGCGGATCCTCACCAGCTTCGATCATGCGTGCCAGATAATACACTGCGGCATTGGGGTCGCTGCCACGCATAGATTTGATAAAAGCGGAGATTACATCATAATGCATCTCACCTTTTTTGTCATATTTTACCAGACTATTCTGAATACACCGTTTCGCATCTGCATCACTGATTACTAAATCTGCTTTACCCGGACTTTCTTCTGCCAAGACATCAACAACCAATTCAATGGCATTCAACAATTTACGCGCATCACCACCACTGATTTGCAGCAAGGCTCCCATTTCCTTCAGTTGAATTTTGCGTTCGTAATCCTTTTCAAGGGTGAGTAAAGCATTGTCGAGCAATTTGAGTAAATGTTTCTTTTCCAGCGATTTGAGTACATAAACCTGCGAACGACTCAATAGCGGGGCAATCACCTCAAAAGAAGGGTTTTCCGTTGTAGCTCCAATCAAAGTAACCAAACCTTTCTCTACGGCAGCAAGCAGTGAATCCTGCTGCGACTTACTAAAGCGATGAATCTCGTCAATAAAAAGAATAGGTGGTTTGGCCAGCATCCTGGCCCTGTCGATAACTTCGCGCACATCTTTTACTCCTGAGCTTACCGCACTCAGCACAAAAAACTGTCTGTCGGTTTTCTTGGCAATGATATGTGCAAGCGTTGTTTTCCCAACTCCAGGAGGCCCCCAGAAAATCATCGAAGGTATACGTCCGCTTTCCAAAGCCCGGCGCAGAATAGCCCCTTCACCAACAAGATGTTCCTGACCAATATATTCATCCAGTGTTTGGGGGCGCAGCAATTCGGCAAGTGGTTGTGAAGATTTGTTCATCAGCCTTTTTTTATTGCCACAAAGTTAAGGCGCTTTCGGCAGCCGTGCCAGATTTGAATGAAAAAGCTGATCAGCACTTTTTTAATACTTTTGTAGTTCATTAAAAAACAAGTGAAATGAAGGTGTTGATGATGTTTTGTGATTCCTTTGCGTATCGTCCGGCGATAAAAAACCTGGAAACAGCCCCGGAAGTTGAATCACCCGAAAGTTATAAGGATGTGCTGGTTGCATTTATTCAAGCCGAAGAAAAAGACGAGGAAGATCCTAAAGGAACGGAAGATAAACTACTCAACGTAGTGAAATGGGGAGCTCGCAAGAATAACAGCCGGCATGTGATTTTGCATTCCTTCGCACATCTTTCGGAGAGCAAGGCCAGCCCTGAATTTACACATGAACTTTTCAACCGCTCCCAGCAGCGCATGCGCAATGCTGACTGGCAATGCGATCAAACGCCTTTTGGCTATTTTCTGGATTTGCAGCTTTCTGCCCCCGGAGTGTCGCAGGCAAGGATTTTCAAGTCTTTCTGATCTAGATCAATGGCGAACAACTTTGCCATTTCGCTGACCCAATTGAGAAATAATTAAAGGAAATTTTTCGAGATTAAAAGGCTTGCTAATATACTCATTCATGCCAGCTTCGAGGCATTTTTGACGGTCATCTTTTAAGGAATTAGCCGTAATAGCAATAATTTGAATTGGTTTTTCGATTTTTCGATCCTGCTCCAGTTGCCTGATTTTTTTTGTAGCAGTAATACCATCCATAACCGGCATTTGAATATCCATCAAAATGAGATCGTATTGTTGTTGCTTGTATTTTTCGATTGCTTCAACACCATTGATGGCCAAATCAACTTCAAATCCCATTCCGCGAAGGCTTTGAAGCGAAACTTTCTGGTTGATTAAATTATCTTCAACCAACAAAATTTTTTTTATCCTGCTATCTTCAATTAAGCCCGGTTCATTTCCAAACGGGAGCTTCACAGTAAACCAAAAACGTGCACCTCTACCCTTTTCGCTTTCAAAACCAATGCTTCCTGACATGAGCTCAGCCAGTTGTCTGGAAATGGTAAGCCCAAGTCCTACGCCACCATGTTTGCGTGTGTAGCTTTGATCGCCAAGCTGAAACAATTCCCAGATTTTATCGCGCTGGTCATCGCTTATGCCTATTCCAGTATCAGTTACCTCCATACGAACCTCAACATGGGTATTATCCTTTTGAACCACAGAGGCAATAAAATCTACTGAGCCCTGATCAGTAAATTTAAGTGCATTATTAAGCAGATTCGATGCAATTTGACGGATGCGAGCCATATCTCCGATCAGGTAAACGGGAATATTTTCGTCGATACGAGAGCGAAACTCAAGTCCTTTGTCAGAAGATTCTTTCCTGTATGCTGCCAACAATTCCTGTACCTCATTATGAAAATGAAAGTTAAGCTGATCGAGCTGAAGCATATTGCATTCAAGCTTGGCATAATCCAGCATATCGTTGGTCATGCTGATAAGATTCTGGCTTAACATTCCAACCTCAGCATGAATGGCTTTAAGATCAGGATCAACCGGGAATTTTCGCGCCATACTGAGCAGCCCAATTATGCCATTTAAAGGCGTTCTTATTTCGTGGCTTATGTTGGCTAAAAAACGAGTTTTGATATTATTGGCGGCTTCAGCTTCCTCTTTTAACTCAATCATTTCCTTAAGGTTACGCTCAAGATCGTTTTTTTGCTCATCAATAAGTTGATGCCGCTGCTCGAGCAAATGGAGTAATCGCTTGTTGAGTGCTGTTTGCTTGCGAAAAGTTATAACCGAAAAAATGATCCCTGATAAAAGGAAAATCGATAAAACCCCAATGATCCAATAGGTTAACTCAACATTTTCAATCAGGTTTAGTAATAAAACCAAATCGAAAGACATCGAAACAAACAAAAGACAAAAAAAATGGTAGGTAAGCAGGATCATTAAATTTTCCTTGAAAAGCTATTAGATAAACCAACAGCTTGATATTCAAATAATATGCCAGACTAATTATACTTATAACACATTGATATTGAATCACAAATTAAAACAGATAAATTATACAAATTCCAATTTTTGGAAAAATTTTCCCTGTTTTGGATTTCCTTTTGAGCTTACAGATTTTTTTAATTAAATTTCCCGGTATCCGGTTTGAAAATCAGAAATTTAGAAGAAAACGCAAATTCAGGTGACTTGATTAGCTGCTGATCACCAATTTTTACAAAAAAACGAAAACGATTCAATCTAATTTCCTCGTTGCGGATTAGTTGTAACAGGGATCGCTTTTCGATAAAAAAACGTGCCCCTATTTGGTCTGGCAATATTTTCTGCTCAAACTTCAAGTCGCTCGAAGGATCAAAAAAAAGTTTCCTGAGTTCCCTCTTTTTCTGGATGAGCTCCATCCCAAACTCAAACTCAGCAGCGCTCAAACCTGTGTTTGATTTGCAGTTAAGTTCAATTGTTGAGCCATCAGCTCTGGGGTTATGGTCGAAGATAAGAAGCTGCCAACCATTGATGTGCTGATCAGAAATTTTATAGGTTTTAGGCTGTCGGATATACCATCTCCTGAAAGCAAAACCTGTCGCAAAAATAACTAGCAGAATTAAGATACCTAACTGATCAGCTGTCATGAATTAAAATTTGGACAAAAATACAAATTTAGATCGCTAAACATTCATCCAATCAAACGGGCCATTACGAATGTCTATTCGATAAGAAGACCAACGAAAACAAAAATTCTTGTATTTTTGAGCAAATTAAAAACCAGATGACAGACAAAGAACTGTTTAAGAAAATTGCAGATCTGCTTCATTTTGAAATCCTTAAACTAGGTTCATTGCAGGTGAATCTTTACGAGATTTTGATTGGGTTCGTGATCATCTTAATCACGGTGCTTATAATAAAACTCTTAAGGCGCATATTTAAGCGGATCAATCAAAAAGGCATTCTTGATGCGGGCACTTCTAACTCTCTTTTTCAGATTATCAAATATTTTATCTGGGTAATAGTTTTTGTTATAATTCTGGATACTGTTGGCGTTAAAGTCAGCATTTTCATTGCCAGTGCGGCTGCCTTGCTTGTTGGCGTTGGCCTTGGCTTGCAACAACTTTTTAATGATATTGCCAGCGGAATCATCCTGCTCATTGAGCGAACCTTGAAGGTGAGTGATGTGGTAGAAATGGAAAACGAAATGGTTGGTCGCGTCATTGCAATCGGACTAAGAACTTCCAAAATTAAAACCCGCGATAATATTACTGTAATTGTTCCTAATTCTCAGCTTGTTAACGACCGGGTAATCAACTGGAGCCATGCCGAAATACATACCCGTTTTCATGTAGATGTTGGTGTTGCTTATGGCAGCGATATTGACCTGGTAACCAGTGTACTAAAGTCTTGTGCTCAAGCTCATTCTCATATTCTCAAAGCTCCCGAACCATTTGTCCGATTTATCAATTTTGGTGATTCCAGTCTTGATTTTCAACTTTTTTTCTGGACGGATGAAGTTTTTATTGTTGAGAATACAAAAAGTGATTTGCGCTATAAAATTGATAAGGCTTTCCGTGAAAATAATATTCAGATTCCTTTTCCACAGCGCGATGTTTACATTAAATCAACAACTTAAAAATCATAAACGCAATAAATCTCCTAACATGAACATCAAACCTATCTTCAATCTAATCCTGGTTTTATTTCTATTAACTATCATTCAAAACCCTTTACAAGCCTGTACCAATTATCTGATTACCAAAGGCGCATCCACTGATGGCTCTACTATGATCAGCTATGCTGCAGATTCACATATTCGCTATGGTGAGCTATATTTCAGCCCCAGAGCTGATTGGCCCGAAGGAAGCACGCTAACGATTTACGATCGCGGAACAGCTGAACCCTTAGGTGAGATTCCACAGGTTGCACATACCTATCAGACCATTGGTTTTATGAACGAATATCAGGTTGCCATTGGCGAAACAACTTTTGGCGGCAGGCCTGAATTACAGGACACTACAGGCTTAATGGATTATGCAGCCCTGATGTTTATTGCGCTGCAACGTGCCAAAACAGCACGTGAAGCAATTAAGGTTATAGGAACTTTGGTTGAAGAACACGGCTATGCCAGCAGCGGAGAATCCTTTTCTATTGGCGACCCCAACGAAGTTTGGATCATGGAAATCATTGGCAAGGGAACTGATTTGAAGTACGATAAAAAACAAAAGATATAAACACGCAAAAAGGAGCTGGCTTGGGTAGCCATCAGAATTCCGGACGGCGAGCTTCGGCGTGCATTGCAACCACGCCCGCATTACAACCTTCCGCTGGCGGATGGGAAAAACTTCTATCAATGATGTCGTGACTTCCGCCTGAAAAGTCTGCATCTCAGGTGATTTATGCACATGATGTGTTGGATTTTGCACGAGTGGAAAAGATTGGAAGGAAAAATGATGTGTTTATTTAGTTTTAGGTGATACTTATGCTCCTCTGGAGTTTGAGCTGCCAGATTTTGGTGAACTCAGGGTTTGGGGCAATGTCTGATCAGGTGAACAGCGAAATGGACCAATACTGGATTATGCACCAGCATCTTAAGTTTGATGGGAATGGATGCTATTGTTTATCGAAGCCTGATCGTAAAATCCAGGCGGTAGAAGATCGATGCAGTTTTTAAGAGGAATTACCTGCAGGGGACTGAATTAGATATGTCGCAGGATATTGCCGGACCTTACGGATTACCCAATGCCGCCGTCCGCTGACCCCGGAATACAACGCGATTCAACTTCTATTTTCATGAAAGGGTAACCGTTACACAACAACCGGATTTCTCTTTATTGCCCAGATGCGCAGCTGGCTGCCCAACGAAATTGGCGGCATCAACTGGTTTGGCGTGGATGATGCAGGAAATCATGTCATGCTGTAGCCTGGCGTTTTCCATGAATCGCATTCCGCGCGCGCCAGCTGGAAGGCTTTGGAGATATTTTAAGCGTTGGTGAAAAAGATGCCGCTTTCGGGTTTTTTGACCGCGTAGCGTATTTTGCTTATTTATTCTACAAAATAGAGTGATGCCAGACATCAGAGATGCCCAAACTGAGCTGGAACAAAGTTTATAAATTATGTGGGAGCTACCGATGCCGCTGCATTGAATCTATACGAGAACAATCCCAGAATCACAGTTGATTACCTGACTGGATTTATTCGTAATATGCGGCAGATGACTGTTAGCCGCTGGCAAAAGCTCAACGAATTTTTACTTGCTAAATACCGATAAAAATATGAAACAAGAGAAAGATGGAGAATTATCGAATCCATGGGACGATATCCAGCAACCTCCAAAAATTTCCTGCTATCCGATAACTAGCACCAAAACGCAGCGAAATAGAAGTGATCGTTTTTTATGGGCAGATAGGCTCTTTCTTTAGTTCATTTCATAGCTGAAGGCGCATCCGGACCGATTTGGTAAAACCAACATCGTCCATACACCAAGCATAATAACCGAAACAATGGAGAAAAAAACAAAGGCATAGCAGCATGGTTGAAACAATAGCCTGGTACCGATGCTATTCTTTTATCGTATTTCTTGCAGAAGCATAATCAATGCAAAATACGACATCATAGGTGAATGATATCGTTAAGCAGAATCACCAATACGGTAAACCACTTGCGTGAGTTCGGGACTGTGTAGCCCAAATAATATAAAATGATGGAATAAAAACCGTTATGAATGGTCCATTTAGCCGAAGCACTTCCCATCACCATATTAATCATAGCTGCATGATAGATAAAACCAATCATCATAATACTGCCCGAAAACCAGAGAGCTGGTAGTGCTCCCAGCCCCTCAATCAAAAATTAAAGGCTCCTAGATTGGTCATTTGAAGGGCAACAAACCGATGCGAAAAACATCAATAATACGATATAACACCAAGTGCTTCCATCGATTTTCCTTACGCCTTTCATCTATGTTATCTTCATTATCGCTCTTGATTGTGCCTGCCCTGATACCGCATGCACCCCATCACCGCTGCTGTGATAAAAATAATGGCTTACAATTCCATCCATAAAGTAGATGCAAATAGGCCGCTGGTTTCTCGGTACCACGTGCCATTGTTTGAAACAGCCCAAAGCATATACACCAATCAGCATCGACAGCAGTAATAAGAGCATAACGTAAACCTTTTTTTCCTCGTCAGGCGTTTGATTTCTGCTTCGTAATTCTTCTCGTTTACTTCCAATCGCGGTTCACAATACGCTCTGTGTGACCATGTTCCTTCCAGCAGCACGGCCAAAATGTGGAAAACAAACACAGTATTAGTCGGTAGCAGGATTTACCACATACTGCGGATCGGGGGATGACTTAAGCAGCTCCCGGTGGAAAAGTCCAATAACAAAGGATTCATCGTTGCTCCGCAAAAGTAAAGATGACCAGAAATCCGCCTGATATACCCCGGCGAAAGCTGCTGCCATTCCAGGTGCGGCAATTGATGCCGGCCAACAGCCAGGAAAATTATTGCACTAAGCGGTACAAGCAAACATAACCTATCGCTGGCCGTATTAGATAAAATGCCTGCAAAACTACTACAAAAGTCAAAATGCGCCGCGGAGAGTGATAATAATCATCAAATGAAAGCAACGCCAGCTCTTTTTCCGTCAATCCTGAACCTTCAGCTATCTGGCCTAACATGGCAACGAAGCACCACACCCAGAGAGAAAGCAAACCGCAGTGAAATTCGTTACCATCTCAGTAATTATCAGCGAGTGTTCTGCAGAATCGCGCTCGTGCTAACTGGACGAACCAGCTCTCCGCACCGGGATGAGGAATCTGGTCAAACTGAGCTGCAAACCTGTGACAAGACTAGAGAGAGGACAGCAAAAAATGGCAAAGTGCTGCTGCTGGGTGGCAGTAGCACCCCCACTTTTTCTTCTCATTAATTATATGCAAAACTTATCTACTAAAAACCTAGGCTGATTTGCTATGCTCATCAATTGAGCTTGAAGTGATTATGAAAAATAAGCGGCAAACATAAAAAATCTATTTAGAATGTTTCCAAATAAAATGTTGTGCGTAGCACAGTAGACAATGCCCGATTTGTGAATAATTAATACGTAAGTAAAAACAACAGAAATCTCAAACCCGTATTGAAAATTTCTGATGATTTACGCCTTCTGTATCAAAAATCAATCTACCCGGTAATTTTTTGATGAAAAGCAAGGTATTCTAAAGGATAATAATCACAATCAAATCGGCCATAAAAAACATGTACTTCTTTAGATTACATCTTAACAAAACATGAGATCTAAACTTATTCTTTTCTTAATTACAATTATTACAGTTTGCGCATTCGCAACAGCTGGTCGAAAGTTCGATAACCAGGGCAGCTTTGTTGATGGCGAAAACCCATTATACTGTTTCCACAACTGGGGTATACTGCTGGATTAATGCAGGTGAAGTAAATTTCGACGCCACTGACCACAATATGACAATAATCGGCCCTTCTCACTCTTTGAAGCACAGGCCATTCTTCAGCTGGGACTGGCTTTTAGCATGACACTTTGTGCCACAGCTGTGATTTGAAGATCTTCAACCTTTATATTCGCGCTATACACACTGGAAGGCGGTCAGAATTATAATCAGTATCATTTTTATCCTGACGAACAGCGCGTGTTTATGCTGAAAGAAGAAACCAGAACATCGCAATGTTGAGATAGTGGGAGATTGCTTCATTTTTGCACGGCGACGCTCACCGCCACTATGTAGCACGTTCACTGCCTTTGAAAATTACAAATCAAAGTGACACCATTAGCCTCTGAAGCTTACTGCTCGATGGAAAACTCTTGAGCTGCCAGTTGTTTTTAGCTGGACATGAAAAATTAAAAACAGATGAAAGCACTGACTGCATTTTGTTTTCGCTTTCTTATCACAGGGGGTACCATGTTTAAGGCAGGCGAAGAGTTATTGGTATGGGTAAGCAATGACGAGGCCAGAAAACACCAACTATGATAGAAGCAAAATTACGGTTGCGCGCTTTTAATAAAATCTACCTGACTGAAGCTTATGTGCAGTAATACAGCATTAACAAAAAACCGGCAAACTGATTTAATCATTTTACTGGCTTTTTTATTGTTCGATTTTTATCACGCCTAGATATCTTTCTTCTCTACACCTTTGAAGCACCGGAAGTATTAACATTTAATGTTTAGCTCCACCCTCACTGTTCAGAGGCAAAATTCACTTCCCTTCTCAACATCAAGGCGCCTTCTCTGTAACCAAAAACCCAAGGAGGACGCACCACTACAATCCAGCACCAGATTTGCAGGAACTGAAACTGTAAGAAAAAGTTTGCAAGCTCCCGAACAATCTGCAATCCGTAACTAACCACACCATCAATTGTTAATTTACTTGCTCCGTCGCAACTGGAAACTAGGATTCATGGCTCATTTCAAATAAATAACCTCACAAGCACCAGATAGCTCCAGACTTTTCAGTTTATCAAATTGTACATAACATTACTACTTCATCAAGATTAAGTGGCACCACTAATTCGACCCCGCTCAATTCTTTAAAAGTGATGTAGGCTTTCACTTCGTTTTGTATGTTTTTAGATGTGCCTTTACAAAACTTCATTCTCCAGCGCGTCACGCGGGTTACAATCCTGTATCTCAGCGTGATATCTTCATCTGTTTCAATGACTGTTCGTTTGTATTCTGCACCAAAAACCTCGAAAGCATCGCTAAATGATTTGCGCGAGTAAAGCTGAAAATATCAGCTGGGCTTCTTAACTGCCGTACGAGGTAAAACAGCTGCACTTAGCTTTGCAGATAATACACTGGGCAACGAGCACAATTCCGTTTCAGATCATCAATGAATTCAGTAACACAACATTTCTTTCATATTATCTATATTGGCGTGAGAATAACTTGACTAGGCAACGATTCGAAAACCGTTTTAACATCAGACGCAAGTTGCTGCTACCAAAAAGTTACAACAAAAGCAAAGGCAAATTAATGCTTATTAAGCCGCAACTGTGGAAAAAAACAACTCCCTTTTGAAGATTACTTGATAAGTATTTCACCATTGTGTGCGCGAATAAACCCTTGCTAATTTTGCTTCCAAGACCACTTCTGTTTCATTATCTGTTCCTTTTACCAGAGAATGAAAATTTTCGGAAGCAAATGCCAGCGTGGTTGTTTCAATTTATCTCATTTCAGTATCACATAGTGATATCCAGATCATTAGCTCTAAGTTCTGCCTCAATGTAATTGTTCCCAACTGCGGGAGTAAACTTGATCGCATTAATGATGTTTCTGAAAAATTGTACTAACTACATTGCGACGCAAAGACTAACATTTTCCGGTACTTTGTTTTGAATAGCAATTTGTTTTCGCCTGCCCTTGACTTCAAAAAGTAATTTCTCTTCATCATGATTTCCCAAAGGCTTACGTTATAATCAGGCTGATAGCTGATTTCGCCTTTTGCTGCAATGCCTATTGGCAATAAATTTCTTCACCAGATTGAGTGATGTCGCGCTTTTTTTATAAAAATCACTCAAACAGCTTCGCTCTTCTCTAAAGAACTGAAATCCTCAACCACATCAGGTTCAGAAATCCAAGTATGCTATTAAATGGCGACCGCAAACTTAGGAGCGATTATCGAAAAAAGCTTGTCTTTTTGTATCCACGTCTCCCGCTTTAGTAACTTATTCTGGCGCAGCAATTTCCTTGATTCAGCTGGTTTATTTGTTGATTTACTTTTTGCAGTCGACGCTGAGTACGTATCAGGAAAATCACTAAAAATAAAACAAAGAAAAGTGCCAAACTTACAATTATCGTTATAAGTTTTTGATCTCTAATAATTTGCGTTTTCTTTTCGTTTTCAAGTTTTAAGGTTTCATTTTCAAGTTCCTTGCGTTCGGTATCGTATTTGGTTTGAAGTTCGATGATTAATTCCCGATTGTCTCTGGCTGTAACGGTATCGTCAGCCATATGGAAAAGCTTATAAAATTCGAGTGCTTTAACATTGTTGTTTCTTTTTTCATTTACTATTGAAAGCAAGCGATACGATTCTTTCAAAGTAGGGAAATGATCAAATTCCTGTGCCAATTTGATTGCCCTGGAGGCAAAATATTCACACTGCTCCCAGTTTTCAGTTTCCTCATAAAGTTCAGAAAGACCATTATAATTAAGCATCACACCGTATTGGATATCATTATCAGAGCAGATTTTCAGGGATTGCAAATAGCTCTTTTTTGCCAGATCAAGATCACCTTTAGTCATATAAATATTTCCCAGATTGTATTCCGTCCGGGCTTCATCATAAATACTTCCGGTTTGACGAGCAATATCAAGAGATTCCTGAAAAATAGCTATCGCCTCTTCTAATCTGCCGAGTTCTTTGTAGGAGATACCTATATTATTATAGTTCATCGCCAGATTAATAAGATTGTTGAGTCTTTTATTAATATCGATAGCTTTGTTGAAGTACTCTATAGACTTTTCCATTTCGTTAAGTGACTGATTAATGTGACCCAGGTTATTATAAGTGACGGCCAAACTTTGCTGATCATCAAGCAATTCAAACAATTCGAGCGCTTTCATGTAATTTTCATATGCAGCAAGCCGGTTACCCAAGTCATCCTCAATTGAACCCTTGTTGTTGTAATATGCAGCCAACTTGACGGTATCATTCAATTGCTCAGCAATACCACGCATCAGATCAAAATAATAAAGAGCCGAATCATATTGTTGTTTCAAATCGAAAATTTGCCCTTGTGTGTTGTAAACATCAAAATGAATGTTAAGTTCTTCAATTTCATCAAGTTCTGCCAGGCTAATGCGGTTAAAAGCTAAGGCAGAATCACTAATTGATAATTCCACATAAATCATCGCCAACACTTTAAAAAACATTGCTTTTTCAGGATTTTTCAATTGATCAGCCTTTGGCAAGAAAGCCAATAACTCATGCTTTACCTGATTTGGATTTGTCAAACGTTTCTTTTCCAGTTCCTTAAGGTGTTTGATATTCATCAAATTATCCTGTGCCAGCAAAGCATTTAAAGGCTGAAACAAGAAAAGCGAAAGCAATAAAATCTGGAACAGAAAAAGTACTTTTAAGTGTTTTGGTTGATTGTTGATCCTCATGATTGTTTGATGGATGTTTATTGTTGCAAATATAAGCTTTGACTTTTGAAATACCTAAGCCATTAAAAAACTCTTTTTGCTCTGACAATCTGTATCTTACAATTTAATTCCAATCAATCTCTAAAAAACCTAACTTTGCGGCTGCAAAAATATAGCGTATTATGGCTCTGATTCATTCCTTCGAAAAAAGTGGTAACTGGCTATTCCGTCATCGCGGAGAACTGCCTGTGGTATTGTTTTTAATCGCGGTTCCGGTTGTTTATTTTACGAATATTAGCTGGCTTAATGAGCAAAATCAGGATATCATTTCCTGGATTGCTGTTTTTTTAAGCGTATTGGGCTTCGTGATTCGTGCTATCAGCATTGGCACCACGCCCAAAGGCACTTCTGGCCGAAACACCAAAGAAGGACAAGTGGCCGAAAGCCTAAATACTTCAGGGATTTACAGTTTGATGCGGCATCCGCTTTACGTGGGAAATTATTTTATGTGGATCGGTATCGTACTGTTTACTTTTAATTTCAGTTTTGTTGTACTCATTTCACTGGCTTTTTGGTTGTACTATGAGCGCATCATGTTTGCTGAAGAACGTTTCCTCGAAAGGAAATTCGGACAAAGCTACCTCGATTGGTCCCTTACCACACCGGCCTTTATTCCCTGCTTCAAAAACTACAAGAAAAATCAAATCCAATTCAGCCTTAAAAGTGTTTTAAGACGTGAATATTCAGGAATGCTGGCCACTGTTTTCGGTTTTCTGTTTATCGACCTACTCAGGAGCTACTTCCTCACCGGAAGCATTAATTATGAAAGAAACTCCGTTTATACTTTCGGCATAGCACTGATAATCACCCTTCTGCTTAGAAGTTTGAAACATTATACGCGCTTACTCAACGAGGCAGGCCGCTCTTAGTTTCGTGTGGTTTGTTTGTGATTCTCTTGTCAATATAATTGGAATTGAGAATCTTGAGCACACCCATATAATCAAGGTTAAAGGCCAGTAAATCACCAACTTTAAAACCGCCTCTGTTTTTGCCCAAATCCACAGCCAGCATATCAGAACTGGCTCCGGTGATATCAATCCCGGTTTTGATAGGTTTCAAATGATGTGGATCCACATCAAGCAAACCAATGTCCAGCAAAGCCCTGCAGGAAGATTTTCCGTAATCAGCTTCATCCACCTCAAACTTTTCACCGGCCACATTGGTTCCCAACTCACCTATTGGGACGATCGGTTTTTCCATCAGCTCAACAATCTCGGCATACAGTGTAAACACATTCGATTTCATGCCTTTGATGGTTTTGTTTGTTACCAGATTATTTCCAAAATAGAGTGTCTCACCAACCCTGAAATGATTGATTCCAACAGGAAGCATTTTTTTTAGCAAAAGTGGAATAGTTACTGAACTACCACCCGAAACCCAGGGTATTTTAACCTTAAAAGTGGCATCAATAAGTTGCTTATACAAACTCAGCTGAATCAACTTGTCGTGGCTGGGCATTACACCATTCAGGCAGTTAAGGTTGGTGCCAATTCCAACAATTTCAATATTTGGCAACTCAAAAATCGACGAATAAAAATCAATTAAATTATCTCCGAGCACGCCTTCGCGAAGGTCGCCCATTTCGATCATGATAATTATTTTATGCTGTTTTCTTTGTCTAACAGCCTCCTCTGAAATCAACTTAATGGTATCAAATTCAGTATTAAAACTCACATCTGCATAACGCACCAAGCTTTTAACAGCTCGTCGGGCAGGTGGTTTGATATATACCGTTTGAACATCTTTGTTGATTTTTTTGATAACCTTGAGGTTACTGATGCGGCTGTCGTGCACCTCACGAATTCCCATATCGATCAATTCACGGATATAAGCCTCGTTGCCACACAACAATTTCGAAACGACTCCCCATTGGATGTTTCGTTTTTCGAAAAAATTGTTCAGATAATTAAAATTGTGATTTAATTTCTGGTAATCCAATTCTATAAAAGCCATTTTATTAGGGTGTTAGGCGGCGCAAAATTCCAGCAGGAAGCCGCGTTAATAATTCATAATTCAATTGATTACTTAATTCGCTAAAAGATGCCACACTGATTGTCTGATGCTCCTGTTCGCCGATTAAAACCACCTCATCCCCTACTCCAACGTCTTTGAGGGGCGATACGTCAGCGATTAGCATATTCATGTTGATCATACCTATTACAACCACGCGCTGACCATGTATCAAAATTCTGCCCGAATTAGACAGCGATCTGCTATAGCCATGTGAATAACCCGTAGGAACAATTGCAATAGTTTTGTCTTCGGTGGCAAGATAGGTTGTTCCGTAACTAACAAACTCACCCTGCCTAACATTTTTCACTGCCATCACCGAACTTTTCCAGCTGATGATCCGATTGAGCGGATCGATTTTTTTCTTGCGGCGACTCACATAATGGATAAAAGTTTCTTTGCTGGGCCAGTAACCATATTGTAAAATTCCGACACGCACCATATCAAACTGAAAAGCCGGATAAACGATCGTGGCAGCTGAACTGGCAGCATGAATACTTTTGGCCTGATAACCCCGGTCCTTAAAAAGCCCGGTCATCAACCTGAAACGTTTTATTTGTCGCTGAATCCTCACATGATTGGCAATACTTTCGGCGCCGGCCAGATGTGTGCAAAGTCCTTTCAGCTCATAGGCGTGTTTGTAATCGCGAAGCACCGGCCAAACTTCATTCAGCTCGTAAGGGCCAAAACCAGTTCTGTTCATTCCGGTTTCAAGTTCGATATGTATTCTTGCCTTCAAGCCAAGCCTATCAGCAAGCTGCAGTGCATTTTTAAGTCTTTCGGGCTCAAAAACCCAAAACTCTATTTCATTTTCAAGCACCCACAACAAACCTTCAGGAGGTATCCATCCCATGATCATTACGGTGGTATCGGGTTGTTTAACGCTTAAAACCCGCTCGGCCTCGTCGATGCTGAAAACCGAAAAATGATCAATTCCGCAATGCTCCGCAGCCGGCACATATATTTCGATACCATGACCATATGCATTTCCTTTGACAACTGAAGAAATACGTACATTCTTCTTTACAAACCTTTTAATAAAACT
>JAGYNM010000043.1 GCA_018399335.1 Bacteroidales bacterium
TTACCAATATTAACAAGCATCGGAACAAAGCGAAATGCGCCATGCTGTTCCTTTATCGTTTCAGCGTTTTCTTGCTTGATTATCCGCAACATATCTTGTTGGTCGCCGGCACCCAATGGGATCACCATAATTCCACCCGGCTTAAGCTGATCGAGCAAAGTCTGTGGAATTTCGGGGGCTGCTGCCGTGATCAAAATCCTGTCGAATGGCGCATAGGCTGGAAGACCATCATTGCCATCTCCCAAAAACAGATTAAGCTTATAAGGCAAGTTTTGCTGCACAAAGGCTTTGGTTTTTATAAAAAGTTTTCGCTGCCTTTCGATACTGTAAACCTTGGCTCCCATCTCGGCAAGCACACTGGCCTGATAAGCCGAACCCGTTCCGATTTCGAGTACCTTAAGACCTTTTTTAACCATTAAAAGCTGTGTTTGAAAAGCCACTGTGTATGGCTGCGAAATGGTTTGCCCTGATCCGATCGGAAAGGGCTTGTCCTGGTAGGCAAATTCCAAAAAGGAAGAATCCAAAAATACATGTCTCGGAATCTTCTCCATTGCCTTCAGCACTGCCTCGTCGGTGATTTGCTTCTGGCGCAAGGTTTCGATCAGTTGTTTTCGTAATCCTTTGTGTCGGTATGTATCCTGCATAACTGTTGCAATGGCTATTTAGAGTAATTCTAAAAATGAAGTGAGCGAAATTAGCAATAAGCAGTCGACAAAAAAAGTTACTTTTGCGCAAAAGTATCGCTTATGTTGAAAATTGGGGTTTTAGGAGCCGGCCATTTAGGCAAAATACACTTGAAATGCATTCAGCAAATACCTGAATATGAACTTGTAGGATTTTACGATCCGGATGTTGCCAATGCGCAAAAAGTTGCAGAAGATTTTAATCTGAAAGCCTTTGATTCTATCGAATCGCTGATAGATGCTACTGAGGTGGTCGATATTGTTACACCAACCGTATCGCATTTCAGCTGTGCTGCCCAATCCTTGAAAAAATCGCGGCATGTCTTCATCGAAAAACCTGTTGTGGCTACCCCTGAAGAGGCCAACGAGTTGATCAAACTGGCGCGTGAATCACATGTAAAAGTGCAAGTTGGCCATGTTGAGCGCTTCAATCCAGCTTTTCTTGCAGTTCAAAACAGCCTCAACAATCCCTTATTTATTGAGGCTCACCGTTTGGCGCAATTCAATCCCAGAGGAACGGATGTGCCGGTGATTCTGGATTTGATGGTGCATGATATCGATATCGTTTTGAGCTCTATACGTTCAAAAGTAAAAAGCATCAGTGCCAGTGGTGTAGCGGTAGTGAGCGATACGCCTGACATCACCAATGCACGTATCACTTTCGAAAATGGCGCGGTGGCAAATCTTACGGCCAGCCGTATCTCGCTCAAAAACATGCGCAAAGCACGCTTTTTTCAGAAAGATGCTTACATCACAGTCGATTTCCTGGAGAAGCAAAGCGAAATAGTGAGGATGAAAAGTATCAGTGAGGAGCCCGATGATCCAATGGCAATGGTTCTCGATCTTGGCGAAGGCAAAGGATCCAAACAAATATCGTTCGAAAAGCCTGAAATAGAGCCAGTGAACGCCATAAAAATGGAATTGGAAAAATTCTATGAAGCCATCGTTAATGATCAAACGCCTGCCGTTAGCATTGAAGATGGAGTGGAAGTACTCAAGCTGGCTTATAAGATTTTAGAGGAAGTAAACAAAAATGTTAGCCAGATTAAATAATTGTTGCAATCGTGTGCAATAAGGCGCTATTACTAGTCGTTAGGAGATAGAATCAAGGTGAACCAAATATTTATGCAGGGGATTTTACGCAGCGCACTATATCTACTCGTTTTTGCAAGTTTAGGATTGGGAATTACTTCGTGCAATAAATTTAAAGGCGATCAAACCATTCCGTCCTACATCCGCATTGATACGATGATGCTGAGCACTGATTATTTCTCGCAAGGCAGCAATACCCATAACATAACAGATGCATGGGTTTATGTGAACGACCAGCTGATTGGCGCTTTTGAACTACCCGCCACTATTCCGGTTTTAGCCAAAGGAAAACAAAAACTGGAGCTCAGGCCTGGCATCAAACTCAACGGTATTGGCGGCACACGCGTCCCCTATCCTTTTTACCAGCCATATATCGTAAATGAATTCAATTTTATCGAAGACAGTGTTGTTCAGATTAATCCCTCAACAACTTATTACAATACCATCAACTTTGCATGGATCGAGGATTTTGAAAATGCGAGTATCTCCATTGAAAAGACAAGTCAAAGCGATACTGCAATCTACAAAACCAGTCCGATAAACAGCCCTGAGGCCTGGTTATCAGAACATTCTGCTTATTCAGGCGAAATCAACCTGGATGATCAACGGAACGTCTTCAAATTAGCCTCGTTCAATGCATTTATTTTGCCCGGCCTGGGCAGCCCTGTTATGCTTGAATTGGATTATAAATGCACTCATTCATTCGGTGTTGGCATGTTTGCTGAAATCAGCGGTACTATTGTTGATTTGCCTTTGATAGTTGTAAACAAAAGTGATCGCTGGAACAAAATCTACATCAACCTCGGTCCTAATGTAAGCGCTTATAACAATGCGTCGAATTTTAAAATATACTTTGAATCCAGTGTTTCAGATGGCCCTGCCAAATTTTACATGGACAATGTCAAATTAATTTACCGATCGAATACCTGATGAACAGACATTTACAAGTAGCAAAGTATTTGATTTTAGACTGGCTGGCAGCCGTATTGGCTTGGGCTTTGTTCTATTTTTTCAGGAAACAATCGGAAGATCCCAGCTTTCACGAATACTTTGAGGTCATTTTTGAGGATCCTAATTTTTGGTATGGTATCATTTTTATACCGCTGGGCTGGCTGCTGCTTTATGCCATTGTGGGCACTTACCGCAGGATTTATCGCAAAGCACGCCTTAAGGAACTCGGACAAACCTTTATCATCACGCTAATTGGCGTTACGGTCATCTTTTTTGTTGCAATCCTGGATGATGTAATTATAACCTACAAATCTTATTATCAGTCGTTTTCGATGCTTTTTGTCTTGCATTTTTTGTTTACTTATGCCGGACGATTAGCGCTTACATCGGTTACAGTACGCAAGATTCACCGTAAAGAAATTGGTTTCAATACCGTTATTGTGGGCAGTAATGGCAATGCACTCGCCATCTATCATGAAATTGAAAATCAGGAGCGTTCGGCAGGAAATATCTTTGTAGGATTTGCAAGTGTTTATGATAAAGACGATTATAAGATAGGAGAGTTTTTGCCTCGTCTGGGCTCTTACAAAGACATCAAAAAAATCGTTGAAGAACATCAGGTAGAAGAGGTTATAATTGCTATCGAACGTTCTGAAACAGATACCATCGACAGTATTATTGCCCTTTTGGAAGACACTCCAGCCGTGATCAAAATCATTCCGATTATGCAGGATATTTTATTTGGATCGGTAAAGCTCTCTGGAATCTGGCATGCACCGCTTATTCAAATTTCTCCCGATTTGATGCCGGCCTGGCAGCAATCAGTAAAACGACTTATTGATGTGGTGGTATCCATTATTGCTATGATTTTGCTGATTCCGCTTTATGTGTTTACCGCACTTGGGGTGATTTTATCTTCCAGAGGACCGATATTGTATTCACAGGAGCGTATTGGGCTGAGGGGCAGACCTTTTAAAATGCATAAATTCAGAAGCATGTATTCTGATGCCGAAAAAGCAGGTCCTCAACTATCCAGTGAAGACGATCCTCGTATTACTCCATTCGGAAAATTTATCCGTAAAGTACGATTGGATGAAATACCACAGTTTTTTACAGTCGTAAAAGGCGATATGTCGCTTGTCGGTCCGCGCCCCGAACGCCAGTATTATATTGATCAAATTGTAAAACGCGCACCACATTACCGCCTGTTGCTAAAAGTAAAACCCGGTATAACAAGCTGGGGGCAGGTAAAATACGGCTATGCCAGCAATGTGGATGAAATGATCGAACGACTTAAATACGACATCCTCTACATCGAAAATATGAGTCTGGCTATGGATGTTAAAATTTTGATTTATACTGTTTTAATCGTATTGCAAGGCCGCGGTAAATAATTAAAGCTGACCGCGTTCGATCAGGGTTACGATTGTTTCAATAAGCTCGTCGTCGCCATTCGGATCGTAATCCGACTTTAAATTGTATCCCCATATTCGTGCAAAACCCTGATAAAAAAATGCCGTGAAGCCTCCCCGCAATTCTTTAACCAGATTATAGGATGTATTGCCAGTTTCGCGATCGATAAGCTTCAACAGGATTTTGCCCTGCGTAAAAGTAAGGTCGCGCAGTTCACCACCAAATTCCTCATTGAGTTCCTTTTCTGCTTTTCGCATGATGCGCCTTCGATCGCGATCGTTTTTGGCGTTAACAAGTTGTCTGTCGTATTCACGTAATTTTATCCCGGCCAGCTTTGCATACGGATAAACTTTTTTGACATGATAAATCAGGCGTTCAACTTTTCGAATATCCCTGCGGCTATCGAACAGACGCATGGCATACACGTTTACTTCGGGTAGTGTCATGATTAGTGTGGTATCTCCATGCTCTACCTTAGCAAGCACCACCAGTGTATCTGCCATGCCGGTAGTATCAACAGTTTGCTGCGACCAGCTTTCGCTGTGAAGGAGCAGCAGAAAAAATATGAAAACAATTGAAACACGCATCATGATGCGCTTATGAGCAAGTTCTGTGCCAAAATCAATAATAGATCAGGCGACTTTGAGTTTTGATAAACCGGCTTTATTGAATTTCTTCTCAGCATAATCAAGATTCACTACAAGCTTCTTTACCGACTTTTTTGAAGGCATCTCAAACATATCGTCCGTAAGTATAGCTTCCAGTATCGCGCGTAAACCACGGGCTCCAAGTTTAAATTCCGTTGACTTTTCAACGATAAAATCAAGCACTTCAGGTTCAATTGTCAATTGAATGCCATCCATCTCAAACAGTTTAGTGAACTGTTTGGTCAATGCATTTTTCGGATCAGTAAGGATGCGTTTCAGTGTTTCTGCATCCAAAGGATTTAAATAGGTAAGGATTGGCAAACGACCTACAATTTCCGGAATCAAACCAAATTTCTTCAAATCAACAGGCGAAACATATTGTAAAAGATTCTGCTTGTCAACTTGAATTTTTTTGTCGCTGCCATAGCCAATCACATTAGTTCTGGTTCGGGCTGCAATTAATCGTTCGATACCGTCAAAAGCTCCTCCGGCAATAAAAAGGATATTACCCGTATTTACCTGAATCATTTTCTGTTCGGGATGCTTACGGCCGCCCTGTGGCGGAACATTTACTGCCGTACCCTCGAGTAGTTTCAGCAAAGCCTGTTGCACGCCTTCGCCCGAAACATCGCGTGTGATGCTGGGATTATCGCTTTTACGGGCAATTTTATCTATCTCGTCAATAAAAACGATGCCCCTTTCGGCAGCTGCCACATCAAAATCAGCGGCCTGGAGCAGACGCGAGAGTATGCTTTCAACATCCTCGCCAACGTAACCTGCCTCGGTAAGCACTGTGGCATCAGCAATAGCAAATGGCACATGCAGCATGCGAGCAATCGTCCGTGCCAGCAGGGTTTTTCCTGTTCCTGTTTCGCCAACAAGTATGATATTGGATTTCTCAATCTCCACTTCATCTTTTGTAACTGGCTGGCTGATTCGTTTATAGTGATTATAAACAGCAACTGCCAGAACCCTTTTGGCTTCATCCTGTCCGATTACATATTGATCGAGAAAGGTTTTGATTTCAAGTGGTTTCAACAACTTAAAATCGGGGATATTTAGGTGACTTCCTTTGTTTTGTAACTCTTCCTTCAGGATTAATTGCGCTTGTTCAACACACTGATCACAAATATGGGCTTCCATACCTGAAATCAACAGCGCGGTATCCTTTCTGGGCTTACCACAAAATGAACAATGATCACCTTTTTTCGCCATAATTCTTATGCTTTATTTTTTAACAAAACCTCGTCGATCATGCCATATTCCTTAGCTTCTTCAGCTGTCATCCAATAATCGCGATCAGAATCCTTCCAGATCTTTTTGTAGTTCTGACCACTATGGTTAGCAATGATTTCGTAAAGCTCCTTTTTCAGTTTCTGAATTTCGCGAGCTGTAATTTCAATATCAGAAGCCTGACCCTGAGCACCTCCCATCGGTTGATGGATGAGCACTCTGGAATGCCTCAATGCAGTACGTTTACCGGGAGCTCCGGCACACAGCAAAACAGCACCCATCGAGGCTGCCATTCCTGTGCAAATTGTAGCTACATCCGGATTGATATATTGCATGGTATCGTAAATACCTAAGCCTGCATAAACAGAGCCGCCAGGTGTATTCAGGTAAATCTGAATATCGCGCTTTGAATCTACTGATTCAAGAAAGAGCAGTTGTGCCTGAATAATATTTGCTACATAATCATCAACAGGAACACCCAGAAAAATGATACGGTCCATCATCAGGCGCGAAAAAACATCCATAGTGGCAATGTTGAGCTGACGCTCTTCGATAATGGTGGGTGAAATATAATTTTGTACCGTTGAAGTATACTTTTCCAATCCGAGACTGTTAATTCCCAGATGTTTGGTTGCATATTTATGAAATTCGTTATTCATCAGCTGTTTCGTTTTTGTCGTTATTTTCTGCGTTTACCTTTGCTACAAAATCAGGATAATTCATCGTTTCTTCCTGAAGTGTCATTTCTGCTTTAAAATGGGCTGCAAGTTTTTTCTCGAAGAGTTCGTTATGAAGACGCGTGCGCTCATCTTTATTTTCCAGCATGGTATCAACAATACCATCCATGCGCTTACTCATCTCCTCGTCCAACTGTCCCATGCCAAAATTAGCAAAAAGATAGGATTTCATCCGATCGCGAACTTCTTTGTCAGTCACTTTCAAGTCTTCATTATTCTTGAGTAACTCAGCTTCAATCATTTGCCATTTAATACTATTGGCATATTTGGTATCATACTCGGCTTCAACGGCTTCCTTACTCAGCTTACCTTCTGAATTATACACCAGCCAGCGTTTCAGAAAATCTTCCGGCAGCGGAGCTTCAAAAGTTTCAATCAGCTGATCAACAGCCTTGGTAAAGAAATAGCGATCAGATTCGCTCTCGTATTGCTTTTCGATCTCCTGTTTAATTTTTTCGCGAAAAGCTTGTTCGTCAGTAATTTCTGCTCCGGGAAATATCTTTTCAAATAAGTCCTCATTCAGTTCTGCCTTTTCTTCATGGATTACCTCATTGATAATCATGTTGAAATCAGCTTTGGCGATATTTTTCTGATCCTCGTCAAGCTCCAGAATTTTTGCAGCAGCTTCCTCTTCTTCAAGGGCTTTGGAGAAGTTAAAAATAAACTCCGAGCCTACTTCTTTGCCAATCAACAGTTCACGAGCTTCTGCCGATTTGATCTGATCCATATGGAAAGTAAAATCTTTGGTAAATCCACCTTCAATTTCTTCTCCTTTTTCATCTGCTTCGGCCAGCACAACGTTAACACGATCGTCGGCGCCCACAGTTTCGGGCTGAGTAATCACCGGATTAGACTGAAGCATATTATCAATTGCCTGTTGTATATCTTCGTCAGTAGCTTCAATTCTAACATAAGGAGCCACAGTGCCATTGAGGTCCAATTTGAAATCAGGCGACAAAGCCACCTCAAACATAAAGTCGAACTGCTCCCGATTGTCATCATCAAAAAACAGTGAATCGTTCATTGGCATAGGATAACCCAAAACAGGCAACTTGTTCTCAATGATGTAATTATTAAGCTTATCAGAAACCAGCTGATTCACTTTATCAGCAAGCACTGCTTTTCCGTACATTTTTTTCACCAGACCAAAAGGCACTTTCCCTGGTCTGAATCCGGGCATTGACGCTTTGCGCTGATAGGATTTCAGGGATTCATTTACTTCTTTTTCATAATCATTCTTTTCGAGGCTGATCTGGATTTTGGCCGTTAAGTCAGTCAACGGTTCCTGTGTTATGTTCATAGGGCTCGGATTAAATAATGTGCTGTGTTAATTTACTGACCAGATAAATCATCTGGCAAGAATACATTTATTAAACAAACAAGAAAATCTGCCCCTACACTGATTAAGAAAGCTTGCAAGCGTGTTACAATTATTTCTCAGGTGTTACAGATTTTCGTAAACTACATAAGCTGTGCGGATGAAGGGACTCGAACCCCCACGCCTTTCGGCACCAGATCCTAAGTCTGGCGCGGCTACCAATTACGCCACATCCGCTTGTGAAACAATCAACTGCTTCGTTTTGCGGGTGCAAATATAAGATACTTTTTTCAGATGACAGTTTTTTCATCAGAAAGTCATCACTTTTTCATGTGTCAAATGAATTGGAAAACTCATCTGTAAACTAAAAACCCTAATTTTGCGTTTTAGGATTGCAATCTTAATGATGGTTTAATGAATAAAATCACTTTAGCTTCCAACTCGCTGAAGCTATTATTTATAATTATGTGTTTCTCAGCGGGTTTAAACGCGCAGGAATCACCAGGAATTACGCAGGGAAACTTTGCCGGTTCTGCTATGGCCCGTCAAAACCCCGCCAGTATGCTGCAAAGCAAGCTCTATTTTGATTTGCATCTTGTAAGTGTAGGTGTTTTTGGCCAAAATAATTTTGCCTACATCCCTCACCGGGATTTTAACCTCAGCCCATTGATTCAGAATAACGAGCAACTTCCTGTTTATCCCCAAACTGAAAGCAACTTCTTATATTACGAAAATACTAAAAACAAAGCTGGTAGTGTTATAACAAATAATTATGGTTTGGCTGCTTTTTTACAAACCGGTGATCACGCCTTTGCTTTTCACACTGCCGTAAGATCATACAACAGCCTTAATCAATTACCCTATGAAATGCCGGTTCTCGGTGTGCAATCGCTTGATTATATTCCGCTGCAAAATATCAGATTTACTAACGAAGACAAGCTCAGCGTGGCCTCTATGGCCTGGGGCGAAATTGGGTTTAGCTATGCTTATGCTTTTTCAAAATACTCCAACCAACATTGGGCAGCAGGTATCACTGCAAAGTATTTGCTTGGATACAGTGGTGCTTTTGTAGATATCGACAACATTGATTATATGGTGCTCGATCGTGAGACGATCAACTTTTTTGATATGAATGCCGATTTTGGCATTGCTTTACCTGTTGATTACACCAGTAATGATTTTCCTGATCAAGGACCAACATTCAAAGGCAGAGGTATGGGATTTGACCTTGGACTGACCTATACTGTGAAAAAGGAAGGTTACCAAAAATTTAACAATCAACGCATCTGTGAACAAACCTATAAAGATTATTTCTGGCGGTTTGGCATTTCCATTTTAGATCTAGGTGCAATAAAATTCAAGGAAAACGCACAGCTTCATCAACTTAGGGATGTGAATACAATCTGGGAAAATCTGGATGATGTTGCTTACAATAATATAAACGATTTAATGGATACACTGAGTTTCCAGCTAATGGGTTCGGTGGGGGCTTCCTATGCCGGAGACAATTTTAGTATAGGCCTGCCAACAGCATTAAGCGTTCAGTTTGATTACCATTATAATAAGAACTGGTATTTTAACGCGATGGCTATTCATCCGCTTAAGTTATCCCAATATGGCGTGCGGCGCCCTGCACAAATTGCCGTTACACCCCGATACGAAACAGATTGGTTCGAAGCCATGATGCCACTAAGTTTGTATGAATATCGCATACCGCGTATTGGTGCTGCAGTGAGGCTGGCATTTTTAACCATTGGCACCGAACGCCTTGGAACACTTTTAGGCATTTCCGACATCAACGGTATGGATATTTATGCCTCCATAAAATTCAACTTCCGGAAAGGCGTTTGTCTGGGCAACAGAGATACTGGCGCCTGCTACAATGCCGACAACTACAAACCGCGAAGAAACAAATTTCTGGGAATTTTTTAATCAAAGCTTTTTCACATCCAGGGCTTCACGCAAAGCATTGCCTACCAGCATAAAGGCCAACACCAAAAGCATAATGGCAATCCCCGGCAAAATCGCCAGATAAGCAGCATCCAAAATGATAAATGCATAATTTTCCTTGATCATGCTGCCCCACGAAGGCGTTGGAGGCTGCACGCCAAGCCCGAGAAAACTCAATCCGGCTTCTATTAATATCGCTGATGCAAAATTGGCTGCCGAAATTACTATCACCGGACTTATGATATTGGGAATGACATGCCTTAAAATTATACGTAAATTACTATAGCCCAAAGCCTTTGCCGCATCAACATAATAAGCCTCCCTCACGCTTAAAATCTGTCCCCTTACCACACGAGCCACTTCAACCCACATCGTTAAACCCACAGCAACAAACACCTGCCAAAAACCTTTTCCAAGGGCAAAGGTGATGGCAATAACCATCAAAAGCGTTGGAAGCGACCATACCACATTAATAAGCCACACAACAATATCATCTGTTTTGCCTCCGAAAAATCCTCCCAAACTGCCAAGCGTAATTCCAACCATCAGGCTGATTAATACAGCAATAAAGCCAACTGATAAACTTACGCGTGCGCCCAAAATCAATCGACTGAGCATATCACGTCCAAACTGATCGGTCCCCAGAAAGAATCTTTGATTGATGACAAAATTTTCTCTCACGGCTTTTAGTGCTAAACTATCTGTTTGAGCGATTATATTGAACTGCTTTAATGGATAAGAAACCGTAATCGCATTGACACCTTCAGGGTCAAACAGCGTTAGGTATAGACTATCAACAAGAATCCAAATCGAATCAAAAGGCACGTAAAAGGCTTGATCAGGCTGTCCGGAAACAAGCGCTTTAAAGCTGTTAACTTGCTCTTGGGACATCTCTTTTGGGATCACCAAAAAATCTGTTTCAAAACCTGGCTTTTGTGTGCTGATCTCCAGAATCTGTCTGTTAGCATCCGGACTGTTATCCGGAATGATCCAGTAGGCAAACACAGCAATGCCTGCAAACAGCAGGATGAGCCACAATGCAACAAATCCGGCCTTGTGCTTTTTAAACCTTTTCCATGTGATGCGGGCAGGCGATTCAACAGCTGAAACTCTCTTTGAGGAAAACATTTTCTCTACATTGAAAGGCAAAAGTACGGGAAATCAGGTTTAGGACCACCCGGGATTCAAAAGCCTTTTTGGCAAAGCAAGCAAGATTAAATTTATGGAATAAGAAATTCGGTGATTTTTTTTAACACTGCATTCTATTTTTGAAAATCATTGTATATTTGCACCCTCAAAACGGTGGTTGTAGCTCAGTTGGTTAGAGCATCAGATTGTGGTTCTGAGGGTCGCGGGTTCGAATCCCGTCTTCCACCCCAAAAGTGATAATCAATAGGTTATCACTTTTTTTGTGGCCAGCACAAATCTGAACACTTTATTTTTTATTGATTATCAGTGCACCAATAACGCCTGGCACCCAGCCAGCCAGTGTAAGCAAAATCACAATCACCACACTGCCACATCCCTTGTCAATGACAGCCAGCGGTGGAAAAAGAATACACAACAATACTCTCCAAATCGACATAGTAATAATTTTTAGAGGTGTTTGGTTAATTATCCAATTTGAGCTCCTGAAATAAATTACATCAGCATAATAATCTCCCCGCCAAAGATAGGATCAATTTGGTGGTAAAAAAAAATATTGATGGACATCAAATGCCTGCAAGCATAAAAATTTAAAACCTGACAACACTGATAAGACACCTCACTATTGCCTGGAAATATTATTTTTAAAGCGCTCTAATTTTTCCACTGTTTGATCATCAAGATTATTCAAAATTGAGTTATCACCGATAATATCAGTATCGATCTCTGTAAACCAATTAATTATCAAAGTTCTGCTTCTTTCGTTACATCCTATTACCTCACAGTGCAGCATTTCACCGTATGATAATTCATTCATGGCTTCGAATATTTCCTTTCTGGATTTCCAGGAATGAGTCCGTTTGTCAACAACTAATCTGGCTTTATATTTTCCTTCTACAAACAATTCAACTGTTTCATTATCAGATTTTCGAACTACATTCACCCATGTTGTTTGACCAACCAGCTTTTGAGGTTTTCCATTTTCCCAGTCTGTCTTTTCCCTATCGTTACAAAAGACAGGTTTTCCGTCAAGGTTCATCTCCTTGTAAATGGTTGTAATTTCTTGTCCCAAACTAAAATCATTTAACTCTTCATAATCTGCAAGTTGGGATTTATGAAGCAACCCAAGTAATGAACCACATTCCCAATCAAAATGATATCCAATGTCAATAAATACACCAAAGTCAGCTATTCTGGTTATCAATCCCTTATACGCTTCTCCTTCAATAAGCTCTGCCATTTTAAACTGAGGCAAACCAGCATCTAATATTATTGAACCCGTTGATTTATCAAATTCGTGGACTTTACAATAAAATTTCCTGTTTATCAGACTGGGAGCAATAGCAACCCATGAGTTAGCATCTGAATACCTCCACGGCATAAAGCTAAAGGGAACAAAAGAATATAATCCTAAAACTTTTGTAAGGAAGCCATAGGTTTTTATTTCAACTATTTTAAAAGGAAGTGTGTCATTATTTTCATAGTGATTTTGAAGTTCGCTTTGTCGTTCAGTAATCCAGCTGTTTTTCTTGCTAAAACCAAGCCTGTCTTTAACTGTATTTCTAATCGCATCTAAAATCATCACTAATTCATTATCACCTTGTCAAATTGATTTAGGCAAAAAGTTTGCAGCCAGAAAATTGAGATTTTGGGATTCTTTTTTGATAGCATAGTCCAAAAGTAATCATGAAAAATGAGACTTACAAAAAACAATTTCCGCGCTTTACAGCTTGTAGGTGCTGATAGTTGAATGTTTCTGCTTTTTTGGCTGTCATCCAATTATATCTGCTATTCATTTTTCCATGGGATAACCCCACAAAACCTAATCCTGCTGATTCGTAAAGTTCAGACCTAATTTCCACCACATTAATTGAAACAAGATGAAGTTAAGTGATGGTTTTAATCAATGTGCATTAGAATGTTTTTAGGCATCTGATGAATTTAATTCAGCAAAAAGGTCAGCTTTCCTCATAAGATGTAAGGTATCACCACTAACTTCGAAGACGTCGACACGAACCAGCATTTTTTGTAATTGCCTTCTAACTCCATCATTTGCAGGTTGCCAGCTTTCTTAGAACTGGCAAACTTTTACATATTCAAACTATTATGCACCAAAATATAGGTGCCTGTAATTTGATTTACACCAGTAAACGCCTCAAGTTTTCCATGATCAAATTCCAAAGTCAGGGCTTGGGGCGATTCGATTTGTTTCCCGTAAAGGCTTAAAAGCTTCCATGTAATGTGTGCAACTTCGTTTATCAGCAGTATTATGCTTTCTAAACTACGATAAGTTTACTATCTTTTGCATAATAGACTATTATCTTTTTACTAATAGTTTATTATCTTTGTACAAAATGTTATATATCTTTTGAATAAATCTTGCTTTTAAGCTTGTGAATCTAACCTTTAAACTATTCCTATGTCAGTTCAATACAAAGTAATACCCAAAAGACAAAAAGCCGGCACCGAATCCACCTGGCATGCGGTAATCGTTAACGATGGCACCGTAAATAAACGCGATTTGGTGCATCGCATAGCCAACCGCAGTGTGTTGGGAGCTCCGGAAGTTACAGCTGTGATTGAAGCGTTGATCGAGTTAATCCCGGAAATAATGCTCGAAGGCAAAATCCTCAAAATTGAAGGCTTGGGCAACTTCCAGCTTTATGCTTCAAGTGAAGGGGCAAATCAAGCGGAAACCTTTAAAAAAGAAATGATCAAAACGCCACGCCTGCATTTTAGACCAGCACAAAACCTGCGTAATTCATTACACCTGATAAAGTGGCAATTAAAAAAATAAAGTGGGTTTATTTTTACCTTTGGAATTAAGTGAAATAATAATATTTCGATATCAGGCGAAAGGCATCTCGACAGGCTCGACGACCAATTCGCGCGACAGCGGTAGAATAGAGATACTTTAAGTAGTAACTATTTTGCTAAACCACCACATCATATTCGCGCAAGGCATCATTGAGCGATGTTTTCAGATCAGTGGAGGCTTTGCGTTTGCCGATAATCAGGGCGCAGGAAACCTGATATTCTCCTGCCGGGAATTTTTTGGTGTAACTGCCCGGAATCACTACTGATCGAGCCGGGACAACTCCTTTCATTTCAATAGGATTTGAGCCACTTACATCAATAATTTTAGTGGATTTGGTGAGTACAACATTAGCTCCCAAAACAGCTTCTTTTTCCACCCTTACGCCTTCGACCACAATAGCCCTGGAGCCGATAAAACAATTATCCTCAATAATTACCGGAGCAGCCTGAACGGGTTCGAGCACCCCACCAATGCCCACACCTCCGCTGAGGTGAACATTTTGACCGATCTGCGCACATGAACCAACTGTAGCCCATGTATCTACCATGGTGCCAGCCCCCACATAAGCTCCGATATTCACGTAAGACGGCATCATAATAACGCCCCTTTCCAAAAACGCCCCGTGTCTGGCAATAGCATGCGGAACCACACGCACACCAAGCCGGGCATAATCCTTTTTCAATGGGATTTTATCGTGAAACTCCAACATACCTACTTCCATCGTCTCCATTTTGCGAATAGGAAAATACAGAATTACAGCCTTTTTCACCCAATCATTAACCACCCAGCGTCCGTCTTTTTGCTCTGCTACCCTAAGTTTTCCCTGATCCAATAAATCGATTACGTCTTCTATAATCTGTTGAACCTCCTTCTGCTGCAGCATTTCGCGCTTTTCCCAGGCTTGTTCTATGATAGTTTTAATGTTTTGCATCCTTAATGTTTTAAGCCCCGAAATTACAAAAAAGCCTGCTTACCGGATGCACTCACCCAATGCATCAGATTGTTTTCGTAATTTTGCAGCAGCAAAAAAAGCATACTTATCAGATATGGGACGAATATTAGCGGTCGATTATGGCAGAAAACGTTGCGGAATAGCTGTCACTGATGAGTTACAACTGATTGCCAATGGTTTAACAACTGTACGCAGCCACGATGTTTTCGATTTTTTAAAAAACTACCTGGCACTGGAAAACGTAAACACAGTTGTTGTTGGAGAACCCAAAGACATGCATAACAACCCCTCTGAAGCTGCACGCTTTATTGAACCCTTTGTAAATCGACTAAGAAATGCCTTTCCGGATTTGGATATTCAACGCTTTGACGAACGCTTCACTTCAGTAATGGCCTTTCAAAGCATGATTGATGCCGGTTTGAGCAAAAAGAAACGACAGGATAAAAGTCTGGTCGACACCATCAGTGCCACCATTATCCTGCAATCATTTATGGAATCACAAAAAAACAGGACTAGATGATATTACCAATTGTAGCCTACGGACATCCTGTATTGAAAAAGGTTGCCGAAAATATTTCACCTGAATACGAAGGACTTTCTGACCTCATTGCCAATATGTGGGAAACCATGTATGAGGCCTCAGGCGTTGGCCTGGCTGCACCACAGATTAACAAATCCATCAGGCTTTTTGTTATCGACGCCACGCCCTATGGCGAAGATCACCCTGAAACAAAAGAGTTTAAAAAAGTATTTATCAATGCCGAGATGCTTAGCGAAAACGGCGAAGTCTGGACGATGGGCGAAGGCTGCCTGAGTTTGCCCGGAATGAATGAAGATGTGAGCCGACAGCCGGAAATCAGACTCCGTTATCAGGACGAAAACTTTGAATCACACGAAGAAACATTTTCCGGAATTTTAGCCAGGATCATTCAGCATGAATATGATCATATCGATGGAATTCTTTATGTTGATCGGCTGCCAGCCTTGAAAAAAATGCTGCTAAAAGGCAAACTCCGTGATATTTCGGAAGGAAAAGTTGATGTGGAGTACCGGATGATTTTTCCTAAAACAAGAAAAAAAGTAAGATAATATGCTATATCCCAGACTAATTTCAGGATTTGTTGTCGTTTTGCTCGCCACATTGATGATTCAATGTAAAGGGCCATCAACCCAAGAAGCTTCCCTGGATAAATCAGCTTTTCGGCAACAAATTGCACAGAGCGAAAAAAATGTATTACTGAGTAATGGCACAATCATCAAGGATTCTGCCGAAAAACTGATTGAACGCTATCAGACTTATCATCAAAACTGGCCAGAAGACAGTATATCGTCTGATTACCTTTTCAAAGCCATTGATCTTTCTATCAACCTGCCGCGTAATAACGAAAGCCTGAAGCTGATTTCGGCTTACCTAAAAAGCTACCCCGAAACCTATCATGCCGGAGTGGCTTTGTTTCTGGAAGGTTTTATCTATGACCAACAAATTGGCGACACTGCACGGGCAAGGCAATCCTATGAAAAACTGATTAAAACTTTTCCTGAGCATGATTTCGCTGATGATGCTAAAAATGCATTAAACTTTTTGGGGAAAAGTCCTGAAGAACTGATAAAAAGTTTTGAGAAGCAGAATAATTAACTAAGGATATGAAAAAGGTTGAGATTAAGTTGACTAAAGCACTTAACCTCAACCTTTAAAGATATTATTTTTTACAATTTGTAGCTCACACCGATACGGCCACCCGAGGCAGCATTACC
>JAGYNM010000044.1 GCA_018399335.1 Bacteroidales bacterium
AGAGGAATCTGTATTGAGTCCGATAATCAGCACATCGCCAAGGTCGGCTGCTTTGGAAAGGTATTCAATATGTCCGCGATGCACGATATCAAAGCAGCCATTGGTAAACACGATTTTCTTATCCTGAAAGCGCCAGAGGGCAAGCAGATTTTCCAGTTTTGCAGGCTCAAGGATTTTATTTTGAAGGATTTCCAGCTGTGTCATTGCTTGCTTTTTTATGGTCGATAAAGAACATCCAAAGATAAGCTAATCCTCCTAAAGTAACATTGAGTAAGGTTTGTCCGGCGTGGGTTATGGCCACAAAAGATCCTGCTCCGATGGGATTAATCATAAAAAGCTCAACCAATACGGCTTTTCCAATAAAATGATAAGCCCCGATACCACCCGGAACAGGTGCCACAATTCCAAGACTACCAATGGCAAGCAGTGTGATACCGGCTCTGAGACCGAGATGAGCAGTTTCGTGGAGCATATATAAAGGTACCCAGGTCATCAGGATGTAAAAAACCCAAATCATCACGGTATAAAACAGAAACAGCCATTTTTGGCGCATCCGTTTGATTGTTTTGATGCCATCGAGCAAGCCGGTGATCAATTCTTTGATTTTTGGATATCCCGGAAGCTCTTCAAGGTGGTTATGATAACGTTTGCGAAGCCACCACAAAAATACTATCAAAGCAATAACAGATAAACCAAATATACTTAATGTAAGCACATTACGACTTATAGACTGGATAAATGGCATCGTCATATCAAGCACAAAATCTCCCAGAAGCGACCATTGAAATACGACTACCGATAGCAGTAAAAAAGCCAATACGATCAAGTCAAAAAGCCGTTCCGAAATTACCGAGCCAAACAGGGCGTTAAAAGAAATTTTTTCTTTACGCGACAGAACGCCGCAACGCATCAATTCGCCCATACGTGGCACTGCAGTGTTAGCGAGATATCCGATCATCACTGCCGAAAAGGTAGTGCTGGTTCGGGTACGGTATCCCATACTATTGATCAATAAATTCCATCGCAATGCCCTGAAAATATGTGAAATAATAGCGAAGATAACAGCCAGGCCCATCCACATATAATTGGCCGATTGGATGTCTTCCCACAAGACTTTGAGGTCGATATTACGAAAACTCAACCATAGCAAAACCAACCCAAGCGTAAGAAAGAACAGGTATTTCAGTACGTTGACCAGTATTTTTTTCAAGGCTTACAAACTGAGTTTATTAAAGTCGTCGGGGAAAATGATCGATGGCTTGAAAGTTTTGGCGGCATCAAAATCCATACTGGCATAAGAAACGATAATAACCTTGTCGCCAACAGCTGCCTTGCGCGCAGCGGCTCCGTTTAGCGAGATGATGCCGCTTCCGCGTTCGCCTTTTATCACGTAAGTGTCGAGCCGTTCGCCGTTGGTGATGTTGTAAATGCTTACCTTTTCGTTTTCGATTAGGTTGGCAGCATCCATCAGGTCTTCATCAATGGCAATGCTTCCGATATAATTCAGGTCAGCCTGCATGATGGTGGCGCGATGTATTTTCGATTTTAAAACTTCAATGTTCATCACATAATGTTTTGATTCCGAAAGTGTCGGAATAATCTGCAAAATTATTAAAATATTCTCACATTGTCGATCAGCCTCACATTCCCCAATTGCAGGGCAACAAAAATGCGTGCACCGCTTACATCATTCCAATGTTCAATTGGCTGCAAATCAGTGTCATCGGCAATGCTGACATATTCCAGATCAAATGCCTGGATTTTATTAAAAGCGTTTTTGGCGTATTGTTCCATTTCGTTAGGGCTAAGCACATTACGCAATGAAACGGTTTTTTGAAGGATTTTATGAATTTCAGGAGCAATTGCTCTTTCTTCGGGACTCAGACGCATATTCCGTGAACTCATTGCAAGGCCATCTGCCTCGCGGATTGTAGAACATGGTACTATTGTAACTGATAATTTTTGTTGTTTGACAAGCGACTGAATAATAGCCAATTGCTGAAAGTCTTTTTCGCCAAAATAGGCTTTGTCGGGCGAAACGATTTCAAAGAGTTTTTTCACAACGACAGCCACACCGTTAAAATGTCCGGGCCTGAAAGCACCTTCCATAACTGTTGCCAGTTTTCCAAAGTGGTAAATAGTTTTGTCGGGTTCGGGATACATTTCTTTTACATCCGGAGCGAACAACAAATCACAGTTTACGCTTTGCAGCAATTGTTTATCCTGATCAAGCGTGCGGGGATATTTTTCAAGGTCTGCCGGATTGTTAAACTGTATGGGGTTTACAAAAATACTCACAACCAGCACATCATTTTCCTGTTTGGCCTTTTGCATCAAATCCAGATGACCCTGGTGAAGGGCACCCATGGTGGGCACAAATCCAATGCTTTTGCCGGATTGTTTTAATTCAGCAATTTTTTGCTGCAGCGAAAGGATTGTTTCAAAGGTTTGCATAATCCTGATTAAAGTATAAAGTTAAATGTTTTAGTCTTGAAAATCAAGTAATCATTGTTGCAGGATTTTCTGAAGATCAGCTTCCAGACTTTGGGAAGGTGATTCAATTATTCGGCCGATTTCTTGTCCTTCCTTATAAATTATGAAAGTTGGTACGCGTTCGATATCATAAGCTGTGATGTCGAGTCCCGAAGCTTGTTTTTTAGAATCAACAGCTATCATCAGCAGGCTTTCTTCGGGATAATTTGTTGCATCCAGGATTTTTAGGAAGTGAGGCACTTGAATTTTGCTATCGTAACACCAACTGCCTAAAACAATTACGATTTCAAAATTATTTAGCTTTAGTTTTAAGTCGTTGATAAGTTTTTCTTCAGGAATGTAGGTCTGGTATTCGTCCTGAAAATATTCGGCAAATTCGCCTGTTTGCAGGCCTTCTTTTGTCACAAAATCAATCAGAACTTCCCTGTTTCGGACTGAATCATAAATTGTTTGATTGATTTCCTGTGCTTGTATTTCTTTTATCGTAAAGCTCATAAGTAGCAAAATGAAAGGGATAATCCATTTTAGTTTATCAGAAACAGAAAATTTTGTTGCTGGTTTTTTCATTGTCTGAGATATTTTTGGTTACGAACAACTATATTTGACAAATAAACCCTTGCCTTTCTGCGGGCAAATGTAATACGAAAGCTTTATTATGAGTTCATTTCATGCAAAGAATGTCTTAATTACCGGTGGAGCAAGTGGTATCGGCAAGCTTATGGCCGATCAAATCCTGGCCAAAGGCGCTAAAAATGTTATCATTTGGGATTTGAGTCCGGCTCCGGAAAATCACCCTTTTTTTTGGCAGCAACTTGATGTTAGTAATCAAGAGCAGGTGGCTTCAGCAGTTGAAAAGCTTAAACAAACAGATTTGATTCCGGATATTTTGATTTTGAATGCCGGGGTGGTCTCGGGTGGTTTTTTTGTTGATCAAACAGTAGAACAAAGTCGTAAAATGCTGGATGTAAACATTTATGGAGTTATTTTTCCGGCACATTATTTATTACCATTGCTGATCGCAAGAGGCCAAGGTCATGTAGTTATAATTGCTTCAGCAGCCAGTATGTTATCGAATCCGCGCATGGCCGTTTATGCAGCTACAAAGTGGGCTGTTTATGGCTGGAGCGAATCGCTGAGGCTGGAACTCAAACTTCAAAAAACTAATATCCAAGTAACTACTGTAACGCCCAGTTTTATTGATACCGGTATGTTTTCCGGGGCAAAAGTGAATCCATTGTTACCCAATCTAAAACCAGAAAAAGCTGCCCGCAAAATCATCAGAGGAATCGAACGAAACAACAGATTTGTGCGGATGCCGGCACTTGTTTATTTATTGCCAGTGCTCAAAGGTTTATTGCCTGCCAGCTGGTTCGATGTGTTGATTGGCAAAGGAATGGGAGTGTACAACAGCATGACGCATTTTAAGGGGCGCGCGAACTAAGGCCTTATTTCCAGAGTACCAATTCGCCCCGGCTGCGATCTTTCAAATGGGGAGGAATGCTTTGCTTGATTTCATCTGCGAGCAGATCAATCAGGCGGCGTTTTACAAAATGACGCGAATAACAAATACTCACTTCCCTTAAAGGTTTTTTTTCGCTGAAGTTTGTTACGTTTTTCAGGTGCGATTCGGTCATTTCCAACACCGCAAGTTCGGGAATAATCGTAAAGCCTCCTTCGCGATTGATGATACGCATCAGGGTTTCAATGGAACCGCCTTCCAATTCAAATGGGAGCTCATGTTTACTTGTAGGTTCCAGTTCACACAAATTGATCACTTGCGACCGAAAACAATGGCCATCGCTGAGCAACCAGATATCCGGGGTGGCCACATCAATTACTTTAATGTTGTGTTGTTGCAAAAGCGGATGGCCTGTTTGTGCATAAACGAGCATTTCTTCATAAAACAATGGTTCTTCCAGAATAGATGAATCATTGTAGGGCGTAACAAAAATTCCGGCATCCAGCCGGTCATCTTTCAATTTTTCGGCTATCTGATCTGTTACCAGCTCTTCTACCTTAAGATTAACATGCGGATAATTGCGCTTGAAGTTTCCGCCAAACAACGGAAGCAAATAGGGTGCCAGCGTTGGGATAATTCCGATACTTAAATCACCTTGAATATCACCTAAAAACTGCTTGACCATATCATCCAAACGACCAGATTCGGAGAGAACAACCCGCGACTGGTCAATAATCCGACGGCCAATATCCGTTGGGATGACAGGTTGTTTGTTGCGGTCGAAAATTTTTACACCAAAGTGTTCTTCTAATTTCTTAACTTGCATGCTCAAAGTTGGCTGTGTTACGAAAGTTTTCTCTGCTGCTTTGGCAAAATTCCGGTAGGTATCAATTGCTACGATGTATTCCAGCTGAGTGAGCGTGATCATCAATTTTATTTATGAATTCTTAAATATTATCAATTTGACAAATGTACTAATACAAGGTAAATTTGCACCATTAAACAAATCAAATTTTTTTCACCAAATTAAAACGTAATAAAATGGAAGAACAAAAAGAAGTATTTCAAATGCCACGCATAGGCGATCAGGCTCCTGATTTTAAAGCCATGACAACTACCGGAATGATGCAGTTTTCGGAACATATCAAAGGAAGCTGGACCATTCTATTCTCGCACCCTGCCGACTTTACACCAGTTTGTACAACTGAAATGTCGGGCTTTGCCGTGTTGGAAGACGAGTTCAAAAAAATGAACACCAAACTGGTTGGTTTAAGTATCGACAGTATTCACTCACACGTAGCATGGGTAAACAACGTAAAAGAGAAAACAGGTGTTTTCATGAGGTTTCCCATTATTGCCGACATCGACATGAAAGTATCGAAATTGTACGGAATGTTGCAGCCAGGAGAAAGTGAAACTGCTGCCGTTCGTGCCGTATTTTTCATCGATCCTAATGGCAAAATCCGTTTGATCATGTACTACCCGCTCAATGTTGGTCGCAATATGGATGAAATCATCCGCGCTTTGCAGGCCTTGCAAACTGCTGATGAGCACAAAGTTGCCCTTCCGCTCAACTGGAAACCAGGCGATAAAGCTATCGTTCCTCCGCCAAAAACTATTGATGAGTTGGAAGAACGTCTCAAGTCAAACTACGAAATGGTTGACTTCTACCTTGCTAAAAGGAGCCTCTAAAAAATTAAATTTTGAATTCAGCCGGCTCCAAAGCCGGCTGTTTTATTTGAACAAATCCTTAAGATTACTGTTTATTTATTAGGAGATTATAAACCAAAAAAAATTAAAACTATGACTAAATTAAATGCAATTGGATTAGATGTTGAAAAATCGAAAGATCTGGCAGGTATGCTAAATGATCTGTTAGCTAACTTTTCGATTTATTATATGAACGTAAGAGGATTTCACTGGAACATCAAAGGTGAGAAATTCTTTGAGCTTCACCTTAAGTTTGAAGAAATCTACACCGATCTTCAGGAAAAGATTGATGAAATCGCCGAGCGTATCCTTACCTTAGGTCAAACACCTGTGCATGCTTACAGTGATTATAACGAGCAATCGCAGATCAAAGAAGTTAAAAACGTAAGCAACGGACGCGAAGGTGTTGAGAGCCTGCTGAATGGATTTCAGATTTTGATCACCAAAGAACGTAAGATTCTTGATTTGGCCGGCGAACTTAATGATGAAGGAACTAACGCCCTGATGAGTGATTATATCCGCGAACAGGAAAAAACTGTTTGGATGCTTTCATCCTACCTCAAAAAATAATGCCTTTATAAGAGAATGTCTCAAAAGGTCGGTTAACAAAACCGGCCTTTTTTCGTTTAGTTGAAAAAGCCAACGCTATGAAACAAAATCCTAATGCCCTGATCAACGAAACTAGTCCGTATTTGTTGCAACATGCCTACAATCCTGTAAACTGGTTGCCATGGAATGATGAGAGTCTCGAAAAAGCCAAAAACGAAAACAAAATGATTTTGGTTAGTATAGGCTATTCTGCCTGCCACTGGTGTCATGTAATGGAACACGAATCCTTTGAGGATGATTATGTTGCAAAACTAATGAACCAGCATTTCGTTTGTATCAAGGTTGATCGTGAGGAGCATCCCGATGTGGATCAGTTTTTTATGGAAGCCGTGCAATTGCTTAGCGGCAGAGGTGGCTGGCCGCTTAATTGCTTTGCCTTGCCTGATGGTCGTCCGGTTTGGGGCGGAACATATTTCAGAAAAGAACAGTGGATCAGCGTATTGCAACAGTTGCAGGAGTTGTTTCAACACCAAAAGGGCGATCTGGAAGAACAGGCCCGTCAACTTACCGAAGGCATTCGTCAAAATCAGTTTGCTGGCAAAATTGACGTGAAAGAAACAAACACGGCAGCAGCTTTTAAAAATGCCGCAAACTCATTAAAAAATCAACTGGATGATAAACAGGGCGGAACCCGTGGTGCTCCAAAATTTCCGATGCCGGATTTGTTGATGCTCCAATTTGAGCTTTCGGGCCAGGCGAATGATAAGGCATTGGAAAATCATGCACTTTTTACCCTCGAAAAGATGGCGCGTGGTGGCATTTATGATCAGATTGGTGGTGGATTTGCCCGATACTCAGTGGATGCACGCTGGCATGTGCCGCATTTTGAAAAAATGCTTTACGATAATGCACAACTTATTGGTGTTTACACCGAAGCCTGGAGAAAAACCCAAAACCCATTGTTCAGGGAAATTGTAGAACAAACCATTGACTTCTGCCTGCGCGAATTGCATGGCCCGGAAGGTGGTTTTTTATCAGCTCTGGATGCTGACAGCGAAAAAGTGGAAGGCAAGTTTTATGTTTGGACCAGCGAAGAGTTTAATACTGTTTTAGCAGAAGATGCTCCACTTTTACAAAAGTATTTTCAGATTGATCAGCAAGCTTTATGGGAAGACGGTAATAATGTGCTTGTTCGTCCGGAGGAAGATGCAGTTTTTGCTTCCCAAAACGGGCTTGATTTGGAAGTTTGGATGCAAAAACTGGCTGATAGCAGAAAAAAGCTTTTTGACTATCGTGCACAGCGTATTCGTCCGGCTACGGACGACAAACGCCTGCTCTCGTGGAATGCTTTGATGATAAAATCATTGGCCAGAGCAGCCGTGGTTTTTGAGCGCAACGACTGGTTGCAAACGGCTATCAAAGCCTATGATTTTATTCAGCAAAATATGCGTACTACCGAGGGTGGTTATTATCGCAGCTGGAAGGATGGGAAAGCAAAAATAGATGGATTTCTGGATGATTACGCCTTCCTGGCTCATGCAGTGTTGCAGCTGTATTATGCTACGGCGGAAGTACGTTTTGCCTCGGAAGCAGAAGCTATTTTGAGTTTTGTATTTAAATCGTTTTATGATGAATCACAGCACAGTTTTGCCTACACCTCATCAAAAAGCCGCAAGCTTGCTGTAACCACTTTCGAAAATCACGATAATGTGATTCCTTCTTCCAATGCAGCCATGGCGCAGCTTTTGATCAGTCTGGGTTTGATATTCGAAAAGCAGGATTACCTTAAACTAGCCGAGCAGATGCTCCATCAGCAACTTGATGCCATGCAGCAATTTCCCACAGCTCACAGTCATTGGTTGCAGGCTTTGATGCGGCTTGAACAACAGTCCATGATTGTAGTAAAAGGTCCGGAAAGTTTATCCTCATCGCTTATGCTGCAGCAAAAACTTTCATTATCAATTCCGGTGCTTGCTTCAACAGAAAAAGGCATCCCGGTGGTTGATGACAAACCGGCCAATGATCGTACAAGCTTTTATCATTGCGACAGGCAAGGATGCCGGCCGGCAATTGTTGCTGTTGATGAGTTGTTGCATGAATTGAATGCCCCGTATTAAAGGATATTCAAGCGATTGGCATCTTGTTTTAAAAACACAAAAAACATAATCGAAAATGCCCAAAGACTTGATCCACCATAACTTATAAACGGCAACGGGATGCCAATCACAGGCACCAAACCGATCGTCATGCCGATATTGATGGCAAAATGAAAAAACAATACCGATGCAATGCCATAGCCATAAATACGGCTGAACGCCGATCGTTGTCGCTCGGCCAGTATTATCAGGCGCGAAAGCAATAGCAGATAGAGTAAAATCACAGCAGTAGTGCCAATAAATCCCCACTCTTCGCCCACGGTACAAAATATAAAATCAGTGCTTTGTTCTGGCACAAAATTATATTTGGTTTGAGTGCCTTGCAGAAATCCTTTACCCGTAAATCCACCCGATCCTATGGCAATTTTTGATTGATTTACGTTATAGCCAGCACCCATCAGGTCTTTCTCCAAACCCAGCAACACATTGATACGCGTACGTTGATGCGGTTCGAGGATTTTTTCGAAGGCGTAGTCAACACTAAAAACGAAGGCAATTCCAACTGCAAGTATAGCCAGCATTTTGGTGATATTAGACCGGTTTCTCCTTACCATCAGTAAAGAAATGCCAAATAAAACCGCGAGACCCCCAATCACATACCATTGCCCAAAGAAAAGTGTTAGCACAAATAAAAAGGCTGCAATTCCGCCGATCACCATAAGAGCTCCTGACATACCTTCGCGGTACAAAACCAAAATAAACACCGTAAACACAAGTGCTGAGCCTGTATCGTACTGGGCCAGAATTAGCAATGTTGGTAATCCAATGATAGCAAAAGCTGTGAGCCGTGTTTTCCAAAGACTGAGATCGCGGTTGAGTTTTCCGAGATAGCTGGCAAGCGCAAGCGCTGTTGCAAATTTGGCAAACTCAGCCGGTTGAATAGCAAAACCACCGATCTGAAACCACGATTTAGAGCCAGCAATGGTAGCACCAAACATCAATACACCAACCAGCATTGCCATCACAAACAGGTAGATAGGCAGGGCAAAGGCATTAAAAAATTTAGCATCAATCAATAAAATGATGGCTCCGAGCAAGAGCGAAAGCATGATCCAAAGTAATTGTTTGCCATAGCGTTGCGACATATCAAAAATACTGCTGTGATTTTCATCGTACACAGCAGAATAGATCATCACCCAGCCCAATAGCATCAGGATAAGATATAGAGACAGGCTTAGCCAGTCGATAGAGCTTACGCGGCTTTCTCTGATCATGGTGTTTTTTTATTAGGGCTTGTTTCCATCATTCTTTTTTCTAGCGCCGGGCGATCTGATTTTCCTTTGAGGTAGCGCTCAATCATCAGCGTGGCAATTGGTGCAGCCCAGGTTGAACCATATCCAGCATTTTCTACAACTACAGCAATAGCAATTTGCGGATTGTCGTAAGGAGCAAAAGCAATAAACATGGAATGGTCATCACCATGCGGATTTTGTACTGTCCCGGTTTTGCCTCCGGCCTGGATGCTGTCGATTTTGTAGTAGCGGGCAGTTCCGTGATCGCCTTCAAAAACATCGAGCATGGATTGTTTTACGATCTCGAAATGATCAGACGAAACACCCGTTTCAATTTTCTGTGTATAGGTTTCCGGCAGATCTGCATCGCCAACGATTGATTTGAGCAAATGTGGCTTATAATAAAATCCTTTATTACCGATAATAACCGCCAGATTGGCCAGTTGGAGTGGTGTAACCAAAATTTCGCCCTGCCCGATGCTTAGCGAGCGCACTGTGAGTGCATTCCAGCTGCCACGATAGAGCTTATCAAAATAGGCTCTTGATGGAATATTGCCAGTTAGCTCAAACGGAATATCGGTATCGAAGGCAACGCCCAGGCCAAACTTATGCATGGTTTCGAACCAGTAATCGTAAGCGTCTTTGTGATCTTTGAATTTTGAACTGTAGAGTGTGTTTCGGAAAGTATTCCAAAAATAAGGATTACAACTGTTTTCCATGGCTTCGAGCAAGGCAAGCGGACTCTTGTGATCGTGTGTGCACTTGATAGGTCTGCTCAGCTTTCCCTGGCAACTAAATTGGGTGTGTTCGTTGATTGCACCAATATTGAGCGCAGCTAATGCATTGATCATTTTAAAAGTAGAACCCGGTGAATAACTACCACTTATAGCTCTGTTGATGAGTGGTTTGAGACTGTCCTGCTGAAGCGCTTTATAATTTTTTCCACGGACTCTGCCTACCAATAAATTAGGGTCAAACGAAGGACTGGTGATCAGCGATAAGATTTCCCCACTCGATGGTTCGATAGCAACGATACTACCCGTTTTTCCGTTCATCAGCGCTTCGCCATAAGCCTGTAAGTCGGCATCCAGCCCAAGAACCAGATCTTTACCTGCTATCGGAAGTGTATCATATCGCCCATCCTGAAAACTGCCTTTTTCGCGGTTATACACATCTACCATCACAATCTTTAATCCTTTAGCACCACGTAGTTTATTTTCATAAAAGCGCTCGATGCCTGATTTGCCGATATAATCTCCGGAGGTATAATAGGAATCCTGATCAATATTACGCTGGTTTACCTCGCCCACATCGCCCAGCACATGAGCTGCAACGGGTTGAGGATAATGTCGTAATGTTCTGGCCTGAAAGTAAAATCCCGGAAAATGATAGAGTTTTTCTGCAATATAACCATAATCTTCTTTGCTAATTTGCTCCAGAAAAACTGACGGACGGTAACGTGAATATTTACGGGCTTTGCTTAAACGGGCATTAAAATCTGTTTTCTCGATGGCAAGTAACTGGCAAAACTCATTGGTATCAAAAGCTTTTACCTGTTGCGGAATAACCAGTAAATCAAAAGCAGCTTCATTATAAACAAGCAGTTTGCCTTTGCGATCTAAAATTTTTCCGCGGGCCGGATACTGGGTTATGTAGCGTAAAACATTGTTTTGCGACGAAAGCTTGTAGGAGTGATCAACAACTTGCAGGAAAAACAGTTTGATGATAAATATAAGTGCTATTGCACTAAAAATGAACAGGATAACGTTTTTTCGGCCCGAAAGATTTCTTTTGATCATTGTTGCAGCTTTCCACTGCAAAAATAAGCATTCCGCTGTGAGGCGAAATTTAAATATTTAGTGCTGATAAAATGTAAAAGTGAAATAGCATTAAAAAGGCAGGAAATAGGCATCAACACCTTAAAATACCTTTTCGTCGGTAAGTTTGCCGTTTTCGTCCCACATATACCAGGTACCTGATTTTTGGCCATTATTGTAGGTCATTTCGTAGCGAAGCGTTCCTTTTTCGTCCCAAATAAACCATTTGCCATGTTTTTGATCATTTTGGTAATTGGCTTCTGCGGTTTTAATTCCTTGATTATTAAATTTATACCAGGTGCCGTGTTTTTTGCCATTTCTCCAGGCTCTTTCCTCGCGTGAAGTTCCATCTTCGAAATAATAGGATGAAACTCCATCTTCGGCTCCCATCACAAAATTGCGTTCCGACTCCAGTTGCCCTGAAGCATAATAAGTGGAGTGTTTGCCTGTAAACACCTTACCATCTTTGTAATATACATCTTGTTTCTTTTCCAGATTTTGGGCAAAGATTCCGCTTATTGAAATCAGAAAAACAGCCAGAAGTGTAATCAATTGGGGTTTTATCTTTTGCATAGCTTTTGTATTCTTGATCATTTTCTGTTTATCACAACCAAAGTTACTACATTTTTTTTCTTCTGGTATTCTTTAAGGTGTAAGTTATACTCATTCTAAATAGATTGAAAATGAGTAAAATAAAAAAGACAAACCGATTTTAACAGTTTGTCTTTAAAATGTGAGCACTTTTAGGTATTTAATTTCCTTCAGGATTCAGCTTGATCTCAACGCTGTTAGCGTGAGCATCGAGGCTGAGCTTCGAAATCAGTGCCTCTTTGTATGAGATGTAATTTACTTTTACACTGTATTCTCCCTGTTGCATATTTTCGATGCTGAAACGACCTTCCAGGTCGGTGTAGGCTTTTGCGTCAGTATTTTCAATCTCGATGATGGCGCCAACAAGGGCTTCACCGGTTTCTGCATCCAAAACAGTTCCGGTCATCATTATTGTAGCTGCCGGGGTTTCTTTGGCAACAGTTGCACCATCATTATTGGCGGTTGCTAACAAGGTAATGCCTCCAAAAACAAGAATTACTGCAGAAATTAATAGATTTTTCATGATATGAAATTTACTTTTATTTGTGCAGCAAAGATAGTATCAGGCTGTGGCTGACTGTGTTAATTTAAGATTAACTTTGATTTAGCAATGGGTTAAATTAATGTTAAGTCAACACGAGCATTTTTCAGAAATCCAGAATGATAGCAGGGGTGCTAACGATATTGCTCTTGTTGAGCGCCCTGTCGATCAGCTGCACTTCAAACTTGATGGTATCGTAATCGGAAAGGGGATTGTTGATAAAAATTTCATCTTCTATAACACCCTTTATGGCTTCTGTTTGATCTTTGGGGATAAGTGGTGGAATGCGTGCACTAAAAGTGGAAGTATCATAGGTTTGTGTCTCGGGATTGTAACGAACGAGTGGAACTTCGACAAACTCGCCCTGCTGTTGCTCATAATAGCGTATAATAAAGTTGTAGTAATACTCACCTGATTTTTGATACGGAAATGACGTATCGCCCTGATCCAAACCGATATCCCCATCGCCATCAGTGTAGCCTATTCGCAGCAAGCCTGTATTTATTTCGCCGGTTTGGTTGTCCTGCAAAAACACAAAGCCCTCAAAATTAATTACAGGTTCAAGGGGATATTCTTCTTCTTTGCGGCAGCCAATGATCAGGATCAATCCGAAGATGATAAACAGAATAAAGCGTAATTTTGTCATGTATTTTTCGCTTGATAAGCGGGATAAAAATACAACAATCTTGCCGTTTATGAAGTTACGTGCTGCTTTTGTTCAGGATATTTTCAATATAAAAACGACTTGGGATTTTGAATCTCTTGCCCTGGAGTTGTTTCGCTATCAATACCATAATATTCTGGTTTATAAGCAATTTTGCGATCTATTAGGACGCGAAACCGAAAAGATCAATTCCTGGAAAGACATTCCTTTTATGCCGGTTGATTTTTTTCGTTCGCACCGTATCAGTGATCAGAAAAACAGGGCTGAACTTATTTTTTCGAGTTCAGGAACCACAGGTTCAGCCACCAGCTATCACGAAGTTCCCTTCCCGGCAATTTACGAAAGCAGCTTTAGCAAAGGCTTTCAGCAGTTTTATGGTGATATCAAATCCTATTGCATCCTGGCTTTGCTGCCTTCCTACCTCGAAAGGAAGGGCTCGTCGCTGGTTTATATGGCCGACAGGCTGATAAAAGACTCAGCGCATCCATTAAGCGGGTTTTATTTAAATGATCTGGAAAAGCTGCATCAGCAACTTCTGGTTTTGAAAAGAGAAAAACAAAAGACGATTTTATTGGGTGTTACTTATGCCCTGCTTGATCTGGCAGCGCAATATCCGATTGATTTTCCTGAGCTTATCGTTATGGAAACCGGTGGCATGAAAGGTCGCCGAAAAGAGATGATCAGGGAGGAGGTTCATGATCAGCTGAAAAATGCATTTCAGCTGCCATCGGTTCATTCTGAATACGGCATGACGGAGCTTTTGTCGCAGGCCTATTCCAGTGGTGACGGGCTATACAGTTGTCCGCCCTGGATGTGGGTTTTGATACGGGAAATGAATGATCCGCTGAGTTTGGTTGATAAAGGCGTGAGTGGTGGCATCAATGTGATTGATCTGGCCAATGTGCACAGTTGCGCTTTTGTTGCTATACAAGATATTGGCCGTTTGCATGATGAAAACCGCTTTGAAGTGTTGGGTCGTTTCGATCAGGCGCAAATCAGAGGCTGTAATTTGATGGTCGTTTAAAAAAGACTTTGCTGCTCCGGAAATTTCCAGGGTTTCAAGAGCGTTTCATCGTTATTGCGCACATCATTCACCCGGGTGGAAACAGGAGAGAAGTCTAAATCCTCATCCGAAATCACATCAAAAAGTTGCTTCCTTTTTTCTTCCGAATCAGCCGAAAGCCAATCGCGTTCGTTTTTTTGTGTAAGCATCACAGGCATGCGGTGATGTATTGCCGACATCTGTTCGGTTGCTGCCCTGGTGATAATGCAAAAACTGTTTAGAATCTCACCATTTGCAGTGTGATAGCTTTCCCAAATACCAGCAAAGGCAAATAATGGATTATTTTTCAAAAAGATGTGAAAAGCTTGTTTTGGACCTTTAGTTTGCCACTCATAAAATCCGCTTGCCGGAATCAGGCAGCGGCGTTGTTGAGCAGCTTGTTTAAAGCTGGCTTTTGTTTCAAGGCTTTCGCTCCGGCCGTTTATTTGTGGCTTAATGTCGTCACGATTTACAGCCCAGGCAGGCGTAAATCCCCAGAAAAACCACTGAAGCATGTCGGGATTGTCATTGGTGATAACCGGTAAATATTGTCCCGGGGCGCAATTGTAGGAAGGTTTGTATTTTTCGTCGAACACCTCAACATTAAAGCGTTCGCTGATGGTTTTTCCCTTTACCGAAAGCTGAAATCGTCCGCACATGATCTATTATTTGAGGTTGAAACATTTTATTCCCATGGCGATTATTTCGGCATGATCAAAGGCTAATTCAGGGAGATCATTCACGGCAAACCATTGGGCATCACCGGCATCATCATCAGCTTTAGGGGTGAGAAGTTTTGGGACAAAACCTGCAAAAACAACAGCAATATTTCTTCCTCTTGGATCGCGACCCGGCTTCCCAAAAGTGTGCATTTGTTCCAGATGGCTTAGTTTTAATCCCGTTTCTTCCTGCAGTTCGCGCAGGGCTGCTGCTTCCAGGCTCTCATCCATATCCACAAAACCGCCTGGCAAGGCCCACATTTGCTGAAAAGGCGGATTATTACGTTGGATGAGCAAAACCTGAGCCGGCTCATTCAGGCTGTTGAATATCAGGCAATCCACTGTTACCATAGGACGTGGATACTCATAGGTGTATGACATAAGTGCTTTTTGTGCGAAGATACAAAATCAGTAAAGAATAAGTTTTTCTGTGAGAAACAGGATTTGATTAAATGCATTAAATGATAAAAGTCCTGCATCAAATGATACAGGACTCTATCTGAGTTCAACCAACACAAAATTACATGTAGTATGAGAAAAAGAACGACGGGGAGCGGGCACTCCCTTTATGTCTATTAAATATCATGAAGTGTGCCATGAATTGTAAATAACATTAATTCAATATGTTATTGGCTAATTAGATGAAATCACTAAGACAGGAAATTGTACGCTGGCAAACAATATTGTACGCAAGCGAACAATCGGACATCAGGCAGGCTTGCCTTCGAGAACAATGACCAGCTCTCCTTTTACACCTGTGTTCTCGAAATGGTTAATCAGCTCGGCGAGTGTTCCGCGCAGGGTTTCTTCATAAATTTTTGTGAGTTCGCGCGACACACTTACTTTGCGATCTGATCCGGCTATTTCGGCCAGCTGTTGCAAGGTTTTGATCAGGCGGTGAGGCGATTCATAAAGGATTGAGGTGTATTTGTTCTCGCAGATTTCGTTCAAACGGGTTTGCCGGCCTTTTTTGTGGGGCAAGAATCCCTCAAAAACAAAGCGATCAGCAGGTAATCCGGAATTGACGAGTGCCGGCACAAAAGCTGTAGCACCGGGAAGGCATTCCACCTCAACATCATGTTGTACGCAAGCCCTCACAAGCAGAAAGCCAGGATCAGAAATTCCCGGAGTTCCGGCGTCAGTAACCAGGCCCATGCTTTCTCCGGAAAGCAGTCGTTCAATCAACCTGTCTGTTTGCTGATGCTCGTTGTGTTGATGAAAAGCCATCATGGGTTTTGAAATTCCCAGATGCTTAAGCAAAATGCCTGTTTTGCGCGTATCTTCTGCCAAAACCACATCTACTTCTTCCTTTAAAGTTCTAATAGCACGCAAGGTGATGTCTTCCAGATTACCAATGGGCGTGGGAATGAGAAATAGTTTTGACATAGGTGCTGGTTTTTATTGATTTGGGTCTTTACTGATAATCCTATCAAAGGTTTCGGGATCATGTCGGCTATCCCATATGGTCAGTATTTCAATTCGACTTTTTGTTTCTCTGTAAGTGAAGTAATAATCTCTAACTATTTTATATCTGATGTTTTCTAATTCGGTTGATTTACCCAAATTTGGATATTTATTGATAAGTTCAG
>JAGYNM010000045.1 GCA_018399335.1 Bacteroidales bacterium
AAAGGCATAATATCCTGCACCAAAAAGGCGGCGGCATTTACATTGGGCGGATAGGCCATATTTCCGGTAAAGACAATATCATATTTCTTTTCTCCCAAAATCGGGCTAAAGTACGCATGATCAACACCATTGGGAATAACGAGTATTTCGTCACGATCAGGATGCGGAATCAATTTACGATCTGTTTCGCTGATGATTGTTTTCAATTCAAAATCCTTAAAAACAGCCGCTTCATAACGTTGAAGTCTGTGGTATTCAGTCATCAGAAAAGGCTTCATCAGCCAGGAGGAAACATCCAGCCTTCGTTTCATCCCCATGCTAAAAACATCTTGATAATCGAGAACTTTGGGGATATTTTCTTTCCTCAAATAGGCTGCAACCCTCAATAGTTGGCCATAAAGTAAGTCGGGTTGATGTTCGGCAATTAGATTCTGAATGCGTTTGGCTGCCCTTATATTATAAAAATAACCCGCCTGCAGCGGATTTCCATTGAGCCAAGCAGCCATCAGGTTGAGCAATATCCCGATACCTGGCAAATCGATGAAATTGATAGATTTACAATAAGGTTGCAGTGCGCTAAAAGCCTCCTTTTTATTTGCTTTACGATCCGAGTTCAGGGCACAAAGAATGATATCATTATTTTTCGAGAGCTGTTTCAACTGATTAAATGCCCTCAGTTTGTCTCCTTTTTCAAGAGGCCACGGTATGCGTGAAAGCAGCACAAAAATCTTCATCAAACTGTTTCAGGTTAATATTTGTGCGCAAAGGTAAAGGATTTTACAGGAGATTTATACCCTATTTATCTTTGGTTGATTAGATCCAGGAACCATAACAGCGCAGTAAAACACGACCTAACGCTCAAATCGTGCAGGCATTATCTTTGAGGTTTTTATAAAATTTTAGCAGCCTTTCGATTACTTTATTGCTATTGTGTTGCATTTCAACTAGTTTTCGGGCAGCTTTTCCACAAGAGTGAGCCTTTTGCGGGTAGTGAAGTAGCTGCACCATAATGGCTGCCATCTTGGCTGCATCATCGGCAATAAAAACATTCGACTGGTCAGTATAATTAATTCCTTCGGCTCCTACGCGTGTTGTAACAACAGTTTTTCCCAAGGCCATAGCCTCGATAATCTTTATCCGAATGCCACTTCCCGACAATAAAGGCACTACGGCAATATGCTTGGTTTGCACAAATTCAGCTGCATTTTCCACTTCACCAACCACCTCTATCCCGGGAGCTTTGTAGTTCAAAAGCCATTCGGGCATAAAGCGCCCGGCAAGCACAAAACGAGCCTGAGGTATTTTTGCTATCACCAATGGCCACACATGATCCAACACCCAACGAATACCTTCAATATTAGGAATCCAATTCATAGATCCCAGATGAAAAAAAACAGGTAAATCGTCCACTTCAAAGGCAGGAGTAAAATTCTCCGGATCAATTCCATATGGAATATCCACAACCGGTTTGTGTGTATATCCTCTGAAAAATGCCGCATCCTTGCGCGTAATTGCTGCAATGCCATCAGCTTCGTTCAAACTGTCTAATTCGAAACGCTGTAATGTTTCACTCAGGTGATTCAGGTAATACTTTTTAACAAAGAAGGGTGTTTGCCGCGCGAGCCGTTTCCAAATCAGATGTTCAATATTATGTGCACGCAAAACGATAACAGCCTTTGTGTGCGCTCTGATTGTTGGAATATAGGGAGCCATAAACACAGTTTCGAGCTGAACCACATCAAACTGTTCAGATTTAAGTATTGCAATCAGCTCGCGATCGAATAAATCTGAAACAAAACGCTCCACATGATACGACCGATTTCTGAAAAATGCCTTTAAAGCACCAAAAACTTTAATCCGCAAATCTAATTGAACCAATTTTAGCCCAGTTCTTTGCTTAACCTCCTCCGGAATATCATCGAGATTTACATTATACTTTTCCGAATTAACAGCCAGTACCTTAACCTGATGACCTGATTCGAGCAATCCATCTATGATACTTTTCATCGCGATGGGGCCACCTTCATGCGCAGGGAAAGGAGATTTATTACAAATGAAAAGCACTTTCATTATGCTGTGGTTTTAGTTTTGGCGGGAAATAACTTCCTGCTAATCTTTCTCCAACTGTCAAGATCGAGCAACCCAGCGTCGGTTGTTGCTTTAAAGGTAAGAAACAGCCCCAACGGAAACAGCACCAGCGACGAAAGCCACACGCCTGTTACGATATCCAAATCGCCAACTTTAGCTGCTTTTTCGCCTGTGATACTTGTGATGTGATAGATCACGAAAAACAAAACTGAAATTACAACCGGCAATCCCAAACCTCCCTTTCGAATTATTGCTCCCATTGGTGCCCCAATGAAAAACAAAATTAAACAGGCGATACTCAGGGTAAACTTCTTATGCCAGGCAATCAGATGTTTGCGAATATTTTCCTGCTGATAGTTAAAATCATTTTTATTAAAGATCACATTATCGCGTGCCGACCGGGCAGCTGTAAGTGCCATATCCAGCAGGTTTCCTTTTTCTTTCTTATCAAAATTTGCCATAAACGGCCATTCCAGATGAAATGCAGAATCATTATCAAACAACGGATTTGTAGTATCTGCATGAATTTCTTCTGTTGGCTTTTTCACTGCCAACATCGCTTTCGTTGTTGTATCGAGCGTAGCCAAATTCTGGAAGCGCCTTTCAAAACTTGTTTTATAACGTTCCTTGCGTTCTTCAAAACGCTGATCCAATGAATCTACCGACATATTCAGCTGTTTGATATTCAGCATGGTGTAATGACTTTTGAAAAGCTCCTCCTTGGTTCGGTTCATATTAAATTCAGAAAGATCGAAGCGAATCCGTTGTTGTTTGAAGGCAGTTCTGTCAAAAGGCCTGTTATCGCGATAGTTGCGTTCCGAAACAATATCTGTATAAGAATAGCCATCAAATAGGGTAAAAATGATATACTCCTGATTAGGACTCATCTCCATATAACCTGACTGTGCGGTTGTTACCTTAATATTACCAAGTCTGTCAGTGTGGTCATAGATTTTTACATCATGAATCGTGCGACCATCTTTCTCTTTGCTGCCAACCCTTATCACGTAATTCTCAATACCATGATAAAAAACACCTTCTGTAATATCAAAAGCCAGTTTTTGCTGGCGCACATCATACAACAACGATTGAAACTTGAGGTTGGAATAAGGTTGCACATAATTGGAAAACAAAAATGCCAGCAGGCTTATTGCTAGTGATAATAACATGAGCGGACGCATAATTTTCCACACTGATATCCCGGCAGCTTTCATGGCTACAAGTTCGTAATGCTCTCCCAGATTCCCAAACGTCATCAGTGACGACAGTAAAATTGCCAGCGGCAAGGCCATAGGCACAAAAGTTGCGCTGGCATAAAAAAGTAATTGTGCGATGATGACGCCCTCCAAACCTTTGCCCACCAAATCGTCGATATACTTCCACAAAAACTGCATCAACAAGATAAAAAGCGCTATAAAAAAAGTTAGCACTAAAGGGCCAAGGTAAGACTTAATAGTAAAAACATATATTTTTTTCAAGGCAAATTTCAGCGTTTGTGAGGCAAATTTACGGAATTAAAAAACTGAAAGTAAAATCTCAAGATTAAAACAATCATTCCATCCGCCGAATGTCATTTCTACAGACGAAAATCCACTCCAAATGAACGAAAAACCAAAATAAATGTTGCTGATGAAAGTATATAATCTAAAAAAAATTACACAAGCTGTAACTTCAAGTCCGAAACAAACGTCACACAACAAAAGAAACCGAAAAAAATAATCTTTAAACACCAAAAACTATGAAATCGAAATCTAACACAATCAGCCTGATGCTAATTCTTTTGATGGGATTTTCAATCACACTGTCTGCGCAATATTACGGAAACGGAAATCTTGCAGAACGTACTTATAATCTGAGCACTTTTAATAAAATTGCTGTGAGCGGTAACTTTCAATTAGTATTTGTTCCCTCTGCTGAACAGACGGTGACTATCGAAACCGATGACAATCTTTTTGAACACATTGAAGTGAAAGTTGAAAACAATACTTTAAATTTGACTACCAGCCATATCAGGAAACCTACCAGGATGATTGCTACGGTAACCGTTCCGGAACTAACTGAAATAGAAGCATCTGGAGCAAGCAAAGTTGATATCCCCGAAACTTATGAAGCCGACCAGCTTAAAATCATTGTTAGTGGTGCATCAACGATGATTGCCCGCCTGAAGGTTCAGGAATTAGCATCTGAAGTTTCAGGAGCTGGCAGGTTAACCCTCAGTGGGTCAGCCAACAATCACAAATCTAAGTTGAGCGGTGCTGCTCGTCTTATCGCTACTGATTTCAAAACCAACACTTCAAATATCAACGCCAGCGGCGCCAGCGATGCCAAGGTATGGGCAACCGAAGCGCTATACAGCAACACAAGCGGAGCTTCCAAGGTTAGCTATGATAAAGCGCCTGCTATGCATGAGAAAGAAAGTGAAGTAATTTCGATCAGCGAAGGCTGGAATTCGCAAAGAGGCGATAGCGTTCGCGTTAAAGTAGGTAATCTGGACATTAAAGTGATTGATGATGACTCTACAAAAATTGTAATTGGAAGCCGTACCATTGTTGTTGACGACCATGGAAACGTAAATGTAACACGCACAAAAAAACACCGTTTCAACGGGCATTGGGCTGGTTTTGAAATTGGGCTCAACGGATTGCTCACTCCAGATTTCAACATGAGCTATCCCTCAAATCAAAGCTACCTCGATTTACGGATGGAAAAAAGCATTAATGTAAACCTGAATTTCTATGAGCAAAACATCAATCTAAACAAATCAGGAACCTTTGGAATGTTTAGCGGATTGGGTCTTAGTTGGAATAATTACCGCTTTGCGAATTCCACTATGTTAACAGGCGATTCAAGTGCTTTCAAAGGATATCTGATGGAAGGTGTATCAGTGAGAAAAAGCAAACTGGTAAACCTCTATCTAACACTTCCCCTGTTTTTTGAGTTCCAGTCGAAATCTTATAAAAACAGAGAAAAACTGCATTTCGCAGCCGGTGTTGTTGCCGGATGGAGAATTAGTAGTCATACCAAAGTATATTATAACGAAGCCAATAAGGTGTTTAATCTTCGCGATCCCGAAACAGGAAATCTGCTTGCCGGAAGCATGCAAAGTCCCGGAAATACAAACAGAAATATCACCAAAGATTACGACAGCTTCCATATGCGGCCTTTCAAGCTGGATGCAGGAATCAGAATGGGTTGGGGAATTGTAAACCTTTATGCAAATTACTCGCTTACAACTTTATTCATCAAAGACAAAGGACCTGAGCTCTATCCTTTTGCTGTTGGAATTGCAGTTTCCAGCTGGTAAAAACTAAAATGCTTCAAACGAAAAAGCCACCTCAGAAATGATTCCGGGGTGGCTTTTTTACTGTAAAGGCTTTACAATCAGAATGAATTGGCCTCGCTTAGATTTTCAACAATCTCATGTGTATCAGTAGCAATCATAAGTTCCTCATCTGTAGGAACAACTATTACTTTGACTTTAGAATCAGCTTTGCTCACAAGCTCTTCCTTGCCTCTGGATTTCATAGATTTTTCGGTATCGATATCAATTCCCAGAAATTCAAGACCTTCGAGCGATTTTGTGCGCGTTACTGTATCATTCTCACCGATTCCGCCAGTGAAAACAATCAAATCTACACCGCCCATTGCAGCAGCATAAGCGCCAATGTATTTACGAACCCTGTACTGATACATTTCCATCGCAACCTTTGCCCTTTCGTTTCCTTCTTCGGCAGCCAGTTCGATATCTCTCATATCAGAAGAAACACCTGAAATCCCTAACATACCGCTAAATTTATTTACCAAAGTACTGGTATATTGAATGCTTGTTTCCTCTTTATCAGCAATATAAAGCAAAGCACCTACATCAAGATCGCCGCAACGTGTGCCCATGATAAGGCCTTCGATTGGAGTCATTCCCATTGTGGTATCCAATGATTTACCATTTTTAATAGCAGCCATCGAAGCACCGTTTCCGAGGTGACATGTAATGATTTTCTGCGTTTCAATATCCAATCCCAAAACTTCGCATGCCCTGCTAGAAACATATTTATGGCTTGTTCCATGAAAACCATAGCGTCTGATTTTATACTTTTCGTAAAGCGAATAAGGAATACCATAAAGATAAGCATAAGGAGGCATTGTTTGATGGAAAGCCGTGTCGAATACGCCTACCTGCGGCACTTCCGGCAGCAATTCTTTCATGGCATAGATACCTTTAAGGTTCGGCGGATTGTGCAATGGCGCCAGATCAACGCATTCTTCCAACGCATCAATCACTTCTTCTGAAATAAAAACGCTACCACTAAATTTTTCGCCGGCATGTACCACGCGATGACCTACTGCATCAATCTCTTCGATCGATTTGATACTACCATATTTTTCGCTAACCAATATTCCAAGCAAAAACTGAATCCCTGCCTGATGATCCAGGATCTCGCCTTCGAGTTTTACTTCAGTTCCGTCTTCCCTTTTATGCTTTATGGCTGCACCTTTCAAACCAATTTTATCAACAAGGCCTTTGGCCAATACGGTTTTTGAAGGCATTTCGAAAAGCTGATATTTGATGGATGAGCTTCCACAGTTCAACACAATAATCTTCATAATCTTAACAATTTAATTATTTGATAACAGCACAGGCAACTGTTTGATCAACAGCCCTTCCACTCTCATAATTATAAAATCCGCGGTTGGTAATTCGACCATAATAGTTCGCTCTGACCAACCTTTTAATGATAGGCGATGGCTTGTATTTTTTGTCGCCAAACTCCTGATAAAGGTTATCCATGTATTTCAGGATTTTGTCTAGTCCAATGCGATCGGCCATCTCGAAAGGCCCGTAAATATTGCCGGAGGATTCTTTCATTGCGGTATCAATATCTGCTACAGAAGCAACGCCCTCCATTAAAATTTCGCAAGCTTCATTGATCGTTGTAACAAGCATACGGGTTACGATATTACCAGGAGATTCGTTTACCCGGATAATTCGTTTGTTGATCATTCCGGCAAACTTGATGACCTGCTGATAGGCTTCCTCTGAAGAATTGATTCCCCTAACTACCTCTATCACATGACTTCTGTCGACAGGCAAGATAAAATGAATCCCAATTGCTCTTTCCGGATGTTTAAGTACTGTAGCCAAATCAGAAATCATCAAAGTGGCAATATTTGAAGAAATAATGGCATCTTCGCGCACTACTTCTTCAAGCTTCATAAAGATTTCCTTTCTAATTTCGATACTTGTTCCCCTTTTTCGCGAACTGATTGATTCAATAACAATGTCGCAATCGGCCAGGTCATTATAGTCTGTAGTACCTTTGATGCGACTCATTATGGCACGCTTCTCACCAGGTGTGAGACCCCAGTGATTGATAACATCGTCCAACTGTTCTTCCAGCTGCTTGTATATCAGTTTAATTCTCTCTTCGTCCATGTCCAGAAAAACCACATCAATGCCATACTGACTAATGGCTCGCGTAATTTCCTGTCCTACTGCCCCGCAGCCAATCACACCAACTTTCTGGATTATCCCTTTGGGCTGAATGCTCTTTCCCAGACTGAAATCTGCTAATGATTCACTCATATCTTTTTGATCTTGTTTAATAAATACGTCAATTATTTTTGATTTTCTTTAGCCTGATTCACTGTAATTGCTACAAGGTTAACGATATCTTCTACCGAACACCCACGCGAAAGATCGTTAATTGGAGCAGCAAGTCCCTGCAAAACTGGTCCGATAGCTTCTGCCCCGGCCAGGCGCTGAACGAGCTTATAAGCAATGTTACCAGTTTCTAAAGATGGAAAAACCAACACATTAGCCCTTCCGGCAATTTTAGAATCCGGAGACTTTTTACGTCCAATTGTCTCAACAATCGCAGCATCAGCCTGAAGCTCCCCGTCAATTAACAAATCGGGCGCCATCGCTTTTGCCAGTTGGGTAGCCTCAACCACCCGATTAACCTTTTCGTGCTGAGCACTTCCTTTTGTTGAAAAACTCAACATCGCCACTCTTGGTTCAATGCCCGCAATAGCATGCGCTGTTTTAGCAGATGATACTGCAATTTCAGCAAGCTCCTTTACAGTTGGATCAGGATTTACGGCACAATCAGCAAAAACAAGTACGCCATCATCACCGTAGCTTTTATCCGGTACAACCATAAAAAAAGCTCCTGACACAGCACTTATCCCCGGTAAAGTTTTAATTACCTGGAATGCAGGCCTCAAAACATCACCAGTAGCATTATCAGCTCCTGCCACTTCGCCATCGGCATCGCCATTTTTGATGAGCAAAACCCCAAGATAAAGCGGATCCTCAACCAGTTTTAAGGCCTGATCCAAACTCAGACCTTTATGCTTGCGAAGCTGAAATAAAAGATCCGCATAATGCTCCTTTTGAGGATTATTCATCGGGTCAATTATTGTGGCACGTGCTATATGTTTCAAATTCCAGTGCGCAGCATTCGCTTTGATTTCTGCTTTGTCACCAATTAAAATCAGTCTTGCCAGCTCCTCTTCCAAAATTACATCTGCTGCACGCAAGGTCCTTTCCTCTGTTCCTTCTGGCAATACAATTCGTTTTTCGCTACCTTTAGCCGAGGCCCTTATTTTGTCAATTAAATTCATTTGTTTCACTTAGAATTTGTGGGTGCAAAAATACCAAAAGCAGACCGATTATTTGCCTATTTTGTGAATTTAATAACAAGACTTTCAAATTGTCATCTATTTCAATATTAACCAATTACATTTATTCATATTAGTTTATAATCGTTATAAATAAAATTATAACATGTAGCTCGAAAGCTTTGCAATGTTTAGCTTCATCAATTACTCAAAACACGAGCTATAACACTGTTATTTTGAAACTTACACAATTATTAAGCAAATTTAAAACAACATAATCAATTAACGCAAGTTGATCATAAACGGTCAAATTGAACTTTACAGTACCTTTGCAAACAGAATTACCAACAGAAATGAAACAAAACGAAAATGTTGCAATGTTTTTTGACGCAAACGATAGCATTTCGTCCTTTTCTGACGGCACCCTAAAAATTGATTCCACAAACCAATTACTTCAACAACAAGATTCTATTTCGGCTGCGAAAACCTTTATAACTTATCCAAGTGGCATAAAACTGCAACCCAAAGAGCGAAAACAAGGCCCTTTAGTTGAGCCTTTTGTCTTGATTTTGATAGGTTTAAGCCTTGTAATTCTTGTTGTGGCCAAGTATTTTCTTCCCAGAAGGTTTTTTCAATTGCTGGGATCGTATTCAGCTAACCGTCATGTGAATCAGTTATTACGTGAGTGGAATCCTTCCAAAAGTATGCCAGGCCCGGCTTTTTTACTCCTCTATGTTATATTGTTTGCGCTAAGCTTATATTTTAGTCTTCACGCATACCTTGGCGTTTCTACTTCTCATCAAGCTGGAATTTTTGTGAATATAGCAACTTTGGTTCTTCTATTCACACTTTTACGGCTTTTGGCAAGCAAGATTATCGCATTGGTTTTCAAAGCCAAAGACCTTAATTTACCTTTGCGAACCATTGAATTTTCGCATTATCTGGTGTCGTCCTTAACAATGATACCGGCATTAATCATCATCACATTTTATCCAGGTGGATCAGGTTTGAAGATCGGATTGTTTTTAATTGCTATCGTATTTATTTTCAGTTTTATACGAATTTTTTATTACAGCCTGAAAGCAGCCCCCTTTTCAGTATTCTATTTATTTTTATATCTTTGCGCCCTCGAAATCGTTCCATTTTTACTGCTAATAAAGACTGCAAGCCTGATGTTGGAGGGTGAATTTCAAATCATTAAATCTATTGTTTGAGATTATTTCTACTATCAGATTTCAATCGATTGCAGCTATGTTCCTACAGTCATATTAGCAGAAAATGTTAACGGATTTTGAAATAATAAGGTAAACGGGTAAAAGCTAAAAAAATCGTAAACAGATGAAAATCAAATCCATTTTGGTGTCTCAGCCCCAACCGGCAGATTTTGAAAAGTCACCTTACGGAGAATTGGCTCGAAAATATAACCTTACGATTGATTTTGAGAAATTCATTAAAATTGAAGGAGTTCCTGCCCGCGAATTCAGGCAGGAACGCGTTGCACTGGCCGATCATACAGCTATAATTTTGACCAGCAGAAACTCTGTTGATCACTTTTTTCGTATCGCTAAAGAGATGCGTTTTGAAGTTCCTGAAACGCTCAAATATTTTTGTATTTCTGAAAGTACTGCCTTTTACCTTCAAAAATACGTTCAATACCGCAAGCGGAAAATTTTCCATGGCAAACAAAGCTTTGGCGATTTGATGGAAATTATCCGTAAACATAAGGAAGAGAAGTTTTTACTTCCCTGTTCTGATATTCACAAAGAGAGCATGATCGAAATGCTTGACGAATCAAAAGTTGATTACAACAAAGCCGTTTTATACCGGACAGTTGCTGCCAATCTTGCAAAAGTAAAGGTTGATGATTATGATATGCTGGTATTTTTTAGCCCGGCAGGTATCAGGTCGTTGACCAAGAATTTCCCAAAATTCAAACAAGGCACAAAAATCTTTGGTGCATTTGGCCCTTCCACAGCCGAAGCAGTAAAGGAAGCAGGTTTTAAATTGCAAATTAATGCTCCAACAAAATCAGCTCCCTCAATGACGATGGCGATCGAGGAGTTTATTGATGATCTGAATAAAAGATCACGAAAAAAATAGGTTTCCCCGGATTTGCTTTTCTGCCGGAATAAGCTCCGGCACTATAGAATTTTAAATCTCATGGAAAATCCTCAAAATCCCCTTCACAATCTCCCAAAAACCGAAAGGCTTCATAGTCACAATGCCATAAGTGATTTATTTGCAAAGGGTAAATCATTTTACATTCATCCATTTAAAGTGATCGTGTTCGAAAGAATCCCCGATTCACAACAGCCTGCGGTAAGGATTTTGACAAGTGTCCCCAAAAAAAAGTTTAAGCTGGCAGTGGATCGCAACCGTGTAAAACGCCTTATTAGAGAAGCATGGAGAACACACAAATTGCCTGTTATTCAGCAACTAAACTTACACGGCACGCACTTAGACATAGCCTTAATCTTTACCGGGCATCATCTTCCTGATTTCTTCTTGATTCAGAAAAAAATAAATGCAGTAATCAAACGTTTATTACAGGATTATGAAGTGGCTGATTAAACTCCCGTCTTATTTTCTGATTTTTTTGATCAGAATTTATCAGTATACGCTGTCACCTTATTTGGGTCGCTCTTGCCGTTATACGCCCACCTGTTCGGTTTACAGCGTTGATGCGATCAAAAAACATGGCGCAATCAAAGGAGGCTGGCTGGCCGCAAAACGCGTAAGCTCCTGTCACCCATGGGGAGGCAGTGGTTATGATCCCGTTCCGTAAATTAAAATGAATGAAACTCAACCTATGAAACACTTTAAACTCTGGATAATTTTACTTGGTTTTCTTCCATTTCAGATCATTAGTCTGCATGCTCAAAACCATAATAATTTCGAGATTTCGAAAAGTCTTGATATTTATGCAAGCTTATTTAAAGAACTGAACCTTAATTACGTAGATAATATCAATCCTGCGGAATTGAATGAGATCGCAATCAAAGCAATGCTTCAGGAACTTGATCCTTACACTGTTTTTGTTCCGGAAGCTGATATTGAAAACTTTCAGTTGATGACTACTGGAGAATATGGAGGCATAGGCTCACTTATTCAGCAAATCGACGGGAAAGTAACCATTTCGGAACCTTATGAAGGTTTCCCAGCTCAAAAAGCAGGATTGATTCCAGGAGATAAAATACTGAAAATAAATGGTGTTGACACAGAAGACAAAAACACTTCGGAGGTAAGTGAATTATTAAAAGGGCAGCCTGGTTCTACGCTCAAATTATTGATTGGGCGAGAAGGAGAAGATAAACCACTTGAAAAGACGCTGATTCGCGAGAAAATCAAGCTCGATAATATTCCTTACCACACTGTTTTTGATAGTGGAATCGGATATATACTGCTGTCAGGTTTCACTCAAAAAGCTGCTTCCGAGATGAAAGAAATTTTCATGGCAATGCGCGAAAAACAAAGCTTACAGGGATTGATTATCGATTTGCGTGGAAATGGAGGTGGCTTGCTGAACGAAGCGGTTGATATCTGTAATTTGTTTGTTGATAAAGGTGAATTAATAGTAGCTACACGAGGCAAAACAGCAGATAAAACAAGCGTTCACCGCACCCGTCAGGCTCCGGTTGATAAGGATATTCCGGTTGTTGTGCTTGTAAATGAAGCCAGTGCATCGGCCAGCGAAATTGTTGCTGGAGCTCTACAAGACCTTGATCGTGCGGTGATTATTGGTCAACGGACTTTTGGTAAGGGTCTTGTTCAAAATGTTGTTCCGCTGAGTTACAATACACAGATGAAAGTAACTGTTGCGAAATATTACATTCCCAGCGGCAGATGCATTCAGGAGATTGACTACACCAAAATTCGCAATGGGGAAGATCAAAAGACTGATTCAGTTGTAGCCACTTTTAAAACCAGAAAAGGTCGCACTGTTTTTGATGGCAAAGGTATTTCTCCTGATATCATCATGGATGAAATGAGTTTTTCGGCCGTTAGTGCTAATCTTTATGCCGGAAATTTCATTTTTAAGTACGCCAATCATTTTGCCCGCAATAATAAGACCATTCCCGAAGCTACTGCTTTTAAAATTACGGATGATATTTACGATGATTTTATGCAATTTGTTGATCAGCAAAACTTTACTTATACAACAGAAAGCGAAAGGATGATCACAAAGATGCGTGAAATTGCCTCCGAGGAAGCATATCTCGACGCTGTAAATCCGCAACTTGAGGCTTTAGAACAAGAACTGGTTAATTATAAGAAAAACGACATCCGCAAACATCGTGAAGAGATTGAAGAATTGCTAAAGATGGAAATTGCACAGCGTTACTATTTTCAGAAAGGTAAAATCATTGCGGCACTTGATAATGATCCGGATCTTGAAAAAGCATTTGAAGTTATTCAGGATACAAGTCGCTATCAGCAAATTCTTAGCCCACAACAAGATCAATAGCAACAGACGTGATAAACAGCGCCACCTCATCAAAAGCCGGCAAGGCCTATTTTGTAGCACTTGTGCTCATGGCCATGAGCATTCCGCTTTCCAAGTTTACCATGAGCGTGTTTCAATTCGTGCTGATTATCATTTGGTTCATGGATGGTTTTTCGGGTGAGGTCGTCAACAGATTTTTTAGAAAATCAAATCCTTTTCTTGCAGTTTTACACACTTTAGGGTATATTTTCAATCACGCAGCTGATAATTTCATCGAAAAATTCAGTCACTTTTTCAAAAACAAAACTGCGCTTATTGTCTCGTCAATTTTTCTCCTCCACATCATTGGATTACTGCATACCAGTGATTTTGACTATGCGTTGAAAGATTTACGTACAAAACTGCCTCTTTTTGTGCTTCCTCTGCTGATGAGCACAATGCCGGCATTAAGCAGGAAACAGGTATTACAACTGTTGCTTTTTTACGTTTTTGCCGTTTTTATAGGAACACTTTTCAGCATGAACGAATTCTTTAAGCAGGAATTCAATGATATTCGCAGCATTTCCATCTTTATCAGTTCTGTAAGGTTTGCACTCAATATACTATTTGCGATATTCATTTTGGGATGGTTCATCACAATCGAAAAAAGTTTTTCGTGGCCATGGCGCGCCCTGATGCTTGGTGTAATAATTTGGTTCCTTGCCTTTTTAATGATTTTAGAATCTGCAATCGGTCTGATTAGCTTCATAATCATACTATCGTTAATTGCTGCCTATAAAGCCATTACGATCGCTAACTGGAAAAAGCGCTTAATTACCTTAGCTGTTATGATTGCGTTACCCTTAGGGTTTATTTTTTATATATCGCACCAAATCAAAGTTTTAAGCAATGCTGAGCCTGTTAATTTCGAAGAACTTGACAAACACACAGCGCTAGGCGCACCCTATGTGCACGACACCATTAATTTCGGCATTGAAGACGGCAAATATGTTGGGCTTTATATGGCCATACCCGAATTGGCAGCTGCATGGAACGAACGCAGTTCGATCGATTTTCATGGCAAAGATAATGCCGGACAGCATATTCAGTACACACTGATCAGATACCTCACTTCCAAGTCATTACGCAAAGATGCGTCAGGTGTTCAATCACTTACCCCAAAAGATGTCAAAGCCATTGAAAACGGTGTAGCTAATGTAAATTACCTTGAAAATCCCAGTATCCGTACCCGGATTTCAAAAATGTTGTTAGGCTATCAAAACTATGCCAAGCTCGACAATCCAAACGGCAGTTCTTTGATGCAACGTATTGAATATTTGAATGCATCTGTTCATATCATCCGCCACCATGCTTTTTTTGGCGTTGGAACCGGCGACCTGCCCATGCATTTCGAAAAAGCCTACGAAGAGATTAACTCCAAATTAAAAACCCAGTGGCGCTGGCGTTCTCATAATCAATACATTTCTATTTTAATCGGATTTGGCATTTTTGGCCTAATCTGGTTTTTATTTAGCCTGCTTTTCCCTTACGTTTCCAAGCCAGCAAACAAACACTTTTTGTACACCGTTTTCTTATTAATTATGGTATTTTCGATGATCACGGAAGATACGATCGAAACTCAGGCAGGGGTTACTTTGTTAGCATTTTTCAACGCCTTCTTTCTATTTGCCGCTTCAAAAGCCGGATTGAAAGCTGACGATTCTGATCGTTTATAAAATAGCTTTAGAAAAACCTATTGAGTAATCAAGCTGTGATCCGGCTGTTATAAGCCGTGTTCTAATTTTAAGGTTCGAAAATTTACGTAAATTTACAGCCTTAAAAATTACTATGAAAAAAGATATTGTACCACTACAGGTTTTGATCTTTGAAAATGAATCCGAGTTACAACAAGCTGATATGGATTTGCTTGAGCAGGCACGTTTTGCTGCAGAAAAAGCTTATGCCCCTTACTCTCGCTTTCGGGTTGGAGCAGCAGTGCGCCTTGCCAATGGCGAAATAATAACCGGAAATAATCAGGAAAATGCAGCCTACCCGAGCGGATTGTGTGCTGAAAGAGTAGCCCTGTTTTATGCACATTCCAAATTTCCGGATTCCGCAGTAGAGGCAATTGCCATTACCGCCAAAGGTAATAAAGGTATTATCGATGAACCGCTTTCGCCATGCGGTGCCTGCCGACAAGTGATGGCCGAATCGGAAAAAAATTCTAAGCAGCCGATGCGGATAATCATGCATGGACAAAAAGGCCCTGTGATGATCGCCGAAAGCATGAAAGTATTGCTGCCCTTCTCGTTCCTCGACGATTATCTGCTTCGCTATACGCAAACTGATCATTAATTACTTCCAAAAAAAAATCTTTTATGAAGCCTAATAAATACTTCCCTATTTTACTTATTAGTTTGTTTCTCCTTAGCGCTTTCCGCAGCGATATGCCTGCTTACCAACTCTATAATCAAAAAGGCAAACGAACAAACTTTAATAAACTTGTTAAAGAAGCATCCAAAGCTGATGTGATTTTCTTTGGGGAATTGCACAACAATCCAATTGCACATTGGCTGCAACTTGAGCTAACTGCTGCACTTCATGAAATCCATCAAGAAAAGCTGGTTTTGGGAGCAGAAATGATCGAAACCGATAATCAAGAGGCACTTGAGCTATACTTAAACGGCGCTATTGAACACGATTCACTGAAAAAAATCGCCCGGTTATGGGGAAACTATAAAACAGATTATAAACCATTAGTCGATTTCGCCAAAGCAAATCAATTACATTTTGCAGGAACTAATGTACCAAGACGATATGCTTCAATTGTATTCAAAGGTGGATTTGAAGCGCTTGATACACTTCCAGATACTGATAAAAGATGGATTGCACCGCTTCCGATAGCCTATGACCCTAACCTTCCGGCCTATCAGGAAATGATGGAAATGATGGGAGGCATGCAAAATCATAATACAGAAAATTTCCCGAAAGCCCAAGCCATCAAAGATGCAACAATGGCATGGCAAATAGCCGAAAACTGGCAAAAAGGTCAGGTTTTTATTCA
>JAGYNM010000046.1 GCA_018399335.1 Bacteroidales bacterium
TTTTGCTCTAGCATAATGGCTAATGCCTCATTTCCTGAGGTGGCTTTGATAGTATTCAGGTTGTCGTTGTCGAGAATACCTTCGAGTGTAAGAAGGTTTTCCGGTCTGTCGTCCACGATCAAGACATTAAACTTTGGAGCGTCACTCATGATTTTTGTTTTTTGGGGAGCACGGTTAGATTCCGAAAGCAAATTTAATTATTTACACGGTTCTAACAAATTAGTTTGAAAGGATCTTATTAACGGTTGCAAATAGATGCAAAATCGCAGTTTTTACAATAGCTCTGATCTTCCGTTTGGCGAATCGGAATGTCTTCATTTAGAATATCTTCTATCAATTCGATTAGTATTTTTTCTATTTGAAGCATAACTTCTGATATTTCTAAATCTTTTTCTGGTAGTTGCAGGGTCATCAAGCCAGATCCAGGTTTCTGCAAGCTCAATATGCCGCAGGTAAAATTGGCTTTTGCAAAATCAAAATCGGATCGGTTGATCAACAACCAATAAAGGGCCAACTGTATTGCTTTGGTTTTTTTCTTTTCCAACAAATCTTCCCAATTTTTTATCTTGAGTTGATCTGGTTTCACCTGACCTGTTTTGTAATCGATCAGGCGGAAATTGTTTCCTTTTAGATCAATTCTGTCAATTGTGCCTTTTAGTTTAACTGGTTGGCCCTGAACTATAAAACTACTTTCTAGCTTACTTTCAAGTCCCTTAATATTTAATGGTTCTGAAAAACTTAGATTTTGTTTTTCGCGTTTTAGGAAATTATTTACAAAATGATGCGCTACTTCTTTTGTTATCAGACTGTTGCCTTGATCAGCAAGCCCTCCCGGGATTAATCGATGGATGCTTTTTTCGAGTACTTCGTGACTCGTTTTGATGATTGAATCCATGATTTGTTCGTTCAGGTTTTGCCCGATATAGGGTTTGTAGAGGATTTCCAGGGTTTCGTGGACGATTGTGCCAAGTTCGTTATATTTTATGGATTCATCAAACTGCTCTGTAGCCCGAAGTCGCAGCACATCAGAAAAATAGAATTTTAAAGGACATTCCAGGTAATGTGCCAGACTGGAAGGCGAAAATCCTGAAGCAGCTTTTTGATAGAGCTGAGCAAGGACGTGTTCATTTTTAGGAATTTCAATTTCTTCAGTAAAAGGAGTTTGGGTATTTCCCAAACTGAATTTACTCTCCGTAATTTTGACTTTGCTGTTCACAACGGCCAGTTCATGGATAATTTGCCTGACATAGCGACTGGCTTCTCCGCTGCCAAAATCTCCGGCTTCGGTATTATAATACAGGTGAATGTTTTCGGCATGCTGAATCAAGCGAAAAAAATGATAAGCTGTAACAGCCTGTTTTTCAGTAAAAGCAGGTAACTCGAAGGTTCTTCTGATATCAGCCGGGATAAGTGAGTGGCTGATTTGTTTTCGGGGAAGAACGCCTTCATTTAAACTGAGCAGATGCAAATTCCGAAAACTGAGATTTCGTGTTTCCAAAAGACCCATAATTTGCAATCCCTGAAGTGGTTCGCCACTAAATGGAACTTTCTGAGCCCCGGCAATGCGCATAAAAATTGTTGTAATTGTCAGGTTATTGGTTTCGGGCAAAAAGTCATGAAACAATTGTTCGAGCTTGTTAAAAATACGTTCTGCCAGACTTAATTGATTGATTAAGAATGCAGAACCTTTTTCTTCTTTTTCGATTAAAAAAGACGATATCGTGCTCAGAAAGGAATTAATCACTCCAATCTGATTTGTGCTGCTGCCTTCGATTGGGGTAAGAATGCTTTTTAAATAATTTTTTAGGGTTTCATTTTCAGTTGAATTCAGCAAAGTATTTTTATCTGAAAATTTAATTCCTGATCGGATCATGGTCAATCGCCATTCCAGAAGTGCTTTTTTATCTGTTTGATTAAGAATGCTTTGATTGAATTCGTGCGAAAGAAGATTTAGTAAGGGCTTGAGGTAAATTTCTTTTTCGGCTGACTGCCAGATTGCTGCATGAAATTCAAGGTACAGACGGATAAATTGATAGCTTGCGGTTTTGTTAAAAGGGAATCCCAGGGTAACATTGAATTGTTCATAATTTTCAGGAATGCTATTCATTACCGGGAGTAGTAAATTTTCGTCTCCCAGCACCACTGCAGCGGTTGGATCGGGGTCTTTTTGAAGCTCATTTCCAAGCGCTTTGGTTTGCAGTACATCACCCTGAACGCCATGTAAAATGAAATGATACTCCCGATTAAGCAGTTCATCCGATAGGAAATGAATTTCCTGCTGATTTTTAATTTCTTGTAAGAATTTTCTGATGGCATTTCCGGCCTCATGCAAACCAAAAAACTGTGGTTCAAAATAATAGCTGTCCAAATCCCAGTAAATCACGGCCTTTTCTTCCAGCAACAAGCGTTTTACAATACTTGCTTCGGCTTTGGTGAAGGCATTAAATCCGGCAAAAATAACTTTTTGGGCATCAATTTGTTCGAGAAGATTGCTGGTTTCCAAACCCGCTAAATCACGTGCAATCCTGCCTCCATAAGCGAGTCCTTTGGAGCTTAGGTTTTCATTTAGTTTATGGTAATCATCCTTGAGCTGTCGGTAAAAAAAGATGTACCGCTTCTCGCTATCGGTTAGTGGAGATCCATCTGGATGCCACATTTCCAGGGCTTTAGCTTCTTTCAAAAAGTCGAATAATGCAATAACATCAACTAATTGATGATCTATCTCATTGAAGTCTTCTGCCATCTGAGATGCCAAACCTGCAAAGTCAGTCAGTGCCAGGCTGTCATTTTTGTTTTGGCTGGCTTTAATACTCATCAATTCAAATTGCACAGTAAGCGGATCGGCCAGTGAAAAGTTGCTCCAGGATTCAAAAGCTTCTTCAATTGTTAAAAAACGGGGGAGCAGACTGCTTTGGGTGAGTTGTTCCGTGAGGACTTTTTTAAAGAACAGACCAGCGCGTTTATTGGGAAAAACGATCAACAAATCTTGTAAACTGTTGGCGTAATTTTTTAGGATAGTTTCCGTAATTTGATTGATGAAAGCTGGCATGATCAGTTATTTTCGGTTTGTTTAAAGTAGCGCTCTATCGCCTCGTATTCAGTTATTTTACCTAGGTCGAACCAGAATTCGGGATTTATTTCTTTGCTTTTGATTTGATTTGATTGAGCCAGCTCAAGGTATAAATCAATCACGCTGCAGTGCTGAACCTTAAATGATTCAAAAAGTTTTGATTTAAACAGGTGTACACCACTGAAAGCCAATTCGTTAAATTGAGTTTGTGGTTCATTTACCCATTTAAAAATTTCTTGATTAATATGATGCCATCCAATCAGTTGTTGTCTTTGAAACAATAGCTTCCTGCTCGAAACCCTGTTTTGCGTTAGCAGCCATGCTTCATCAGCTGATTTTTCAAATTCACTGCATATAGTTTTGAAATCCAGACTGGTAAGTATATCAACATTATGAACTAAAACACAATTGCTGTTAGCAAAAAAATGACGTGCTTTCAGAATACCGCCGCCTGTTTCGAGTAATTCAGCACTTTCATCAGAGATATCAATTTTTAAGTGCTGATAATCAGTAGATTTCAGGTGCTCAATTAGCTGATTGGCAAAATGATGCACATTGATAACAAAATGGGTGAATCCTGCTTGTTCAAGTTTTTTTATAACCCTATCGATCAGGCAAATGCCATTAACTTTTACCAATGCTTTTGGCTTTTTTGCAGTGAGTTTTTCAAGGCGTGTTCCCTTTCCTGCAGCAAGAATCAGAGCCGTTTTGTGAGTACTCATGATGGATTTTTCAGAGCTTTACACAATCGGTTTGCTTTATTGGATTGCTGCCCGCATTTTCGACATTGAAAGACCTTTTTGTCCTTGAATTCGGCAGGTTTTTTATTGCTTTTACATTTTTTGTCACTCATCCTCAAATACTTGTTCGTGGTGTTTACAGCTAACAATCAGATCGGGGTATTTTGTTCGAAGTCGTGCATGCATTTCGTCGGCACAAAAAACCGAACGGTGTTGTCCTCCTGTGCAACCAAAGCTTACCATCAAATCACTAAAACCGCGGCTTTTGTAATTGTCTATAGCCTTAGTAATCATTTGCTCTGATTGATCCAGAAATTGTCGCACTTCAGTTTTAGGAGCTAAAAATTCCTTAACTTCCTTATCGCGACCTGTTAGCATTTTGTAGCGTGCCTCGCGTCCGGGGTTGGGCAAAAAGCGGCAGTCAAAAACAAAGCCGCCTCCGTTTCCGCTTGTATCATGCGGAATTCCGCCTTTTTTGTAAGAAAAACTACATATTTCAATTTTTAACGAACTAAAAGCCTGTTTTTGAGGAATATGATAGTTTTCTTTTAACGAATCCAATTGTTGCCACACCGACCATAATTCGTTAATATCCAAATCGGTTTTAAAAGCATTTAATTGTTCCGACATTGTTTGAAGTGCAAAAGGAATACTCCCCAGAAAGTGCGACTTTTTTTGAATCAGGCCTCTGAAACCATAGGCTCCTAAAACCTGACTAAGCCTGAGCAAAATAAATCCCGGATAATGCTGTTCAAAGGAATTTGTGAGTGCTGGTTCGTAAGCTTTTAGCTTATTGATATAATGAGCTGCAAGCGTTTCCCGATACGACTTTGGAATTTGTGCTTTTACCTGAAAAAGCAGCGAAGCCAGATCGTAGGCCAGGGGGCCTGGTCGTGATCCCTGAAAATCAATATAATAGTTTTTGCCTTCATGAATCATGATGTTTCGCGACTGGAAATCGCGATACATCAGAAAATGAGCAGGTTCCTGTGCCAGAAAGCTGGCAAACACTTCCATGTCGTGTTGCAACTTAAATTCGTTATAATGCAGTTGCGGATGTAGTTTTACAAAATAATAGTAGAAGTATTGCAAATCTGCAAGGATTGCTTTTTGGTCAAAAGGTTTTGCTGAATAGGTTTTCGAGAATTCAATAATTTTACTTCCTTCCAGCTGAAAATGAATCAAATCGCTCACAGCATCCTTATAAAAATCAAGCAGCGAAGGGTGAAACTCTCCTTGTGAAAGAGATTGTTGTACCAATGAAAAAAGACTGGTATTTCCCAAATCTTCTTGTAAATAACATTTTTGATCTTGGCTAATCACAAACACTTTTGGGACAGGAAATCCAATTTTGGCAAGCTTTTCTGAAAGATAAATAAAAGCTTGATTTTCAGTTGTCTGTTCGTTCCAAACTCCAATCAGGGAGCTTTTTCCACTTTGTAGTCTGTAGTACCGTCGCCCGGAGCCGGATTCAGGCAGCGGATGAATTTCCTCCGGAATCGAACCGCAGTGCTGCCGGAATAAATCTTCGAGCTGGAATTTGAGTTTGGACAGATCAATCATCATGCGTGTTGCTGGTTATGAGAGATATTTTTAAGCTTGCTAAATTACTTAATTTGGAGCAACCGGTAAAAATCCATTGAACTTGATAAGGCGAAAGTCTGCAGTTGATCTGCTGGAGTCAGAGGGTTGTCATTGTTATCGTGGTTTTCATTGTCAATATAATAATGACATACTCTTCTTACTTCAGGAAAAGGTTTAATGGATTTATACCATTTGAAAAATCACTATCAAAAGCCTTTAGTAGCTTTGTTTGCAGCTTGTTCAATCTGTCAGTATATAGTTTGGTGATTCTTAATTGGGAAACCACCGGCTATAAATTGCGTCATAAGTTCCATCAGCTTTCATTGCATCCAGTGTAGTTTGCCACTGATTTACAAGTGATTCGTTAGTATTTTTGGAAAATGAAACATAATAATCCGACGACATTAAAGTGAAAGCTGGAACGATTTGCTCATATTCAAATCCTTGCTCCTGCAGTATGGTCGGAAATGTTACTTCTGAGCATACAAAAGCATCCACTTCGCCCTGCATAAGCATATTGGTAACAGATCCGGGATCTTCTTCTGAAACGAGATTTGTAAAGCCAAGCTCACGCAAATATTGATCAGAAAACCATGAACTCACTGTTCCAACCGAACTCAGGTTGCGTGCGTCGTCCAGATTATTAATGCTGATGCCTGAGCCGGCTTTGGTATAAAAGTAGGTAGCATTCGTCCCAATTGGGCCAACCCACTGGAACAGGTTTTCTCTGATTTCGGTACGATCCATTGTAAAAAGACAAAAATTGGGATTGAGCAAGGCAAGCTCGTAGCCATTGCTCCAGGTGGAAAGTTTTATATCTGTATAAATGCCATTACGTTTCATGATTTCATTTACGAGATCAGCACCGAAACCATTTACTTCGCCGTAGCTATTCAAAAAAGTAAGGGGAGGATATTCTTCAGTATAGATCTGCAAAACGCCAGGAAAATGGGAGGTGTTCAGGTATTTTTGGTGCAATTCCCTGACAAATCCATTTTCTTTGAGGTCGTCAACTGCTTGTTGAAAATCGGCTACAACATCATCCGGCACTTTTGGATTAAAGGCTAAATAGATCATCTCGGTGTGTATGGGCAGCACATCTTTAATGCTGTAAATGGTATGCCCGAGCGTTTCCAGAGCTGCTTCTGCAGTTACTTTGTCAGAAGGAAAAAGTTCGATTTCACCTTGCAGTAACTTTCTAAATGCATCCTCGTTATCAGTGCAATACACCAGATTTGTAAAGTTTTGTCCCAGTAGATATTGTTCCATGGCATAATCCTGAATCACTCCGATTGTTCCAATTTGCCGGGCATCTTCAAGGGATTCTAATTGTATGTGATTCTGGGCCTTTGCATAAAAAGTCCACTCTAGGCTTGCAATAGGGCCTGCCCATTTAAATTGGTTTTTGCGTTCTGCATTCATAGCTGTTGAAAACAGCACTGCATTATCAGTATTCAGGGCTGTGTTGTAACCATCAATCCAGGGCATTAGCGTTGGTTGAAAAGAGATGTTTAGCTGGTTACAAATTTTTTCAAGCAGTTCGGGTGCGAGGCCGGTTATTTTGCCATCGAGGCTGTAATTGAGTGGCTTATAGTTTTCTGTGATGAATGTTAAATCATAATGATACTTTTGATCGTCCTCTTTTTGGCATTGTGCAAAAAAAAGTATGGCAACAACTGCGAACAGGCCGAATGCAAGAATTTTTCTTTTCATGTTTTAGTTTGATAGGTTATACATAACTCCAGCAAATATAGTGTTATAAGTCGTTTCGCTCCCAAATTTTTATCGCAAAAGTGGTATCTGATCAGAGAGATTGATTATCAGTGTCTAAATCGTTTACCATTCCTATGGCACTTGCTGTTTTTGAGTTGGCTAAGCTTTGACAGGTCTGTTTTTATTACTAATTACCTTGTCAAAACCGGCGTAAAAACTTATATTTGCAGCGATAATACACAATAGGGGTGCCTTTGCCCGCCAGTGCGGGATGAAAGACAGGCTGAGATCAAACCCTTTGAACCTGAACGGATAATGCCGGCGTAGGGAACAAACGAATCTCACATTTTCCTCTATTGATTTAAATGTTTAACAATTAAATCAAAGAGTTATGTTCAACAAAAACTTTTTACTGGCAATTTTGCTGCTACCTTTGGGGCTCGCAGCACAATTTACAATTGAAGGTAATGTTTTTGCCAGTGATGACAATCAACCGCTTAGTGGTGCTCATTTGCTGCTCAATCCCGGAAATCAGCAATTAATTTCTGATGCCGAAGGTCAGTTTGCTTTTCAAAAGCTACAATCAGGGTCGTATGTTTTAGCCGTAAGCTATGTTGGTTTTGAGACAATTGCAAAAGAGATTTCACTATCTCAGGATGAAAACATGTCGTTTTCGCTGAAACCTGCATCTTATTTGCAGGACGAAGTTGTGGTGCGTGCATCGCGTCCCGAACCAAAAACACCGCTTACATACAGCGTGCTGGATGCTGCTGATATCAGCAAGAACAACAGCGGTGCTGATTTGCCATATCTGTTGCAGCAAACCCCTTCGTTGGTGGTCAGTTCAGATGCCGGAACAGGAATTGGCTATACTAGTCTCCGAATTCGTGGGACAGATATTACGCGAATCAATGTAACGATGAACGGCGTGCCTGTAAATGATCCTGAATCGCATGGGGTTTTCTTTGTCAACCTGCCCGATTTTGCGGCCTCGGTGGATAATATTCATATTCAGCGGGGTGTGGGCACTTCGGCTAACGGAGCTGCGGCTTTTGGTGCCAGCCTCAATATTAAAACGGATGCACCATCGGCTATTGCTTTTGCCCGAATGGAATCGCAGGCGGGTTCGTTTAATACTTTTCGCAACAGCCTTAATTTTTCTACCGGCCGAAGCAAGCAGGGGTTTGCGCTTAATGGCCGCCTGAGCAGGATTACTTCTGACGGATTTGCGGACAGGGGATGGGCTGATTTGAAATCGTATTACCTTTCCGGATCATGGTCAAATGCAAAAACTTTGGTCAAAATAATTGCTACAAGCGGCAAAGAAGCTACTTATCAGGCCTGGAATGGTGTGCCCAAAGATAGCCTGAAAACCGCTTCCGGAAGGCGTTATAATCCATCCGGAGAAATGTATAACAGTGATGGCGAGCTTATCGGTTATTATCAAAATCAGACGGATAACTATCAGCAGGATTATTATCAACTGCATCTGGCGCATCAGTTCAATGATCAGCTGCAATTGAGCGGAGCGGCATTCCTGACAAAAGGCAAAGGCTATTATGAAAGTTGGAAAAATCAACAGAAATTCAATGATTATGCGCTTCCGGATGTGGTAATTGGATTGGACACTATCAGACGCACTGATCTTATTCAGCAGAAATGGCTTGATAACACTTTTTATGGGTTTAACCTGGCGCTCCAACATCAAAAGAAGCGATTCAACAGTACGCTGGGACTTGGCTGGAATCGCTATGACGGCGATCATTTTGGCTACATCAGCTGGGCACAATATGCTTCCGAGAGCCTGAACGACAAACCCTGGTACACAAATAATGGTTTCAAAACAGATTACAACGTCTATTTGAAAAGCCTTTTTGCTATCAATGAATCATTTAGCGCTTTTGTTGACTTACAATATCGTCATATTGATTACAAAATAAGTGGAATACACGACGACCTGAGGGATATCAGTCAGGAACATACGTTCGATTTCTTTAATCCCAAAGCAGGTTTGTTTTATACGATCAATAAAAATAATCAGGCATATGTATCAATAGCTGTTTCGCATCGCGAACCTAATCGTTCGGTTTATCGGGATGCTGATCCCGGCCAGACAATTACACATGAACAGCTGATCAATTTTGAAGCCGGATATAGCTATAACAGCCAAAAAATCAGGATTAATTCTAATGTGTATTTTATGGATTATAATAATCAGCTCGTGCTAACCGGAAAGATTAACAATGTGGGTGCAGCCATCATGACGAATGTCCCCGAAAGTTACAGGTTGGGAATTGAAAACAGCATTGATTTCAGTATCAGCAGGATTGTTTCAGTTGGCGGACATCTGAGCTTGAGTGCCAATAAAATTTTGAATTATACCCATTTTGTGGATAACTGGAGTTATTGGGATGATCCGGAAAATCAACCTTATCAATATGCTTATGATCTGGGTACTACTGATATTTCGTTTTCACCGGCTATTGTTGGTGGGTTTACATTAGGTGTGCGTCCGTTTGCAGGGCTGGCTTTTGATTTAACTGGTAGTTATGTGAGCAGACAATACCTTGATAACACCTCGAATAAAGATAGAAGCCTTGATCCCTATTTTATTTCCAATGTTAATATACGTTATGAGATTCCTCAGAATTTCTTCAAAAAACTTGAACTGAAACTCCAGTTGAATAATATCACAAGCAGGTGGTACGAAACCAATGGATGGGTTTATCAGTATGTAGTTGATGGTGAAGAATATACCATGGATGGCTACTTTCCACAAGCGCTTTTACATGGTGTTGTCGGATTATCGGTGATGTTTTAACAGAAAAAAAAACCGGCCTGATACTACCAGGCCGGATTTTTTATCGTTTCAGTATTTCATAGGTTTTAAAACTACTTTTCATAGGTGGTTCCTGACCTTTTTTCACTGCTTCTTCAATGTCTTTGAAGCCTCTTTTATGACCTTCGATAAAGGCTTCTGATGACGTCCAGGCTTTGAAATGATTTTCGCTTTCCCAATGGCTTACAATCAAATATTCTGATTGCTGATTGTTGGGCTTTAGTGCATACATATGCTTAAAACCGGGCATACTATCGATGGCTCCTGCTCGTGTAGAAAATAATTCCTCAAAGCGGCTTCTATAGTTTTCCTGGCAGCTGATATAATTTATGGCTACAAACATGATTTTTTTTGGTGTATGAATGATTAATTGATATACAAAACAACTTGATTTGAAGCAGCCCTGCCATCCCATGTTTTAGGTATTTTGAAAAATTTTAATTTCAATAATTAGAAAGCTTTTTGGATATTCGAAAACCAGTGCAATCTTTGTTGAGAGAATTTTTCTACTTTTATACTTTGAATAGTCGATTGATCGACTTCCAATCAGGCTGAATAATAACAATCAAATATCCTTGACTTATGGTACCACGCATTTCCACTTTAGGTGGCTATATCTTTGAATATCAAAAAAGTGTAACTAACCCAACAGGTTTTTGGGCGCATGTTGCCGATAGTTTTTTTTGGCGTAAAAAATGGGACTGTGTGCTTGACTGGGATTTCGAAAAGGCTCGTGTGGAATGGTATTCTGGGGCAAAACTCAATATCACAGAGAATATTTTTGAGCGGCATTTGTTTTATCGTGGCAACCAAAAAGCATTGATCTGGGAGCCCAATGATCCGGCTGAACCTGTGAGGGAATTGACTTATCAGGAGCTTTTTGTTGAAGTGAAACGGTTTTCCAATGCCCTGCTGCGTGCTGGTGTCAAAAAAGGTGATCGGGTAGGGATTTATTTGCCTATGGTTCCCGAATTGGTAATTGCAATGCTGGCTTGCGCAAGGATTGGAGCGGTTCATTCTATCGTTTTTGCCGGATTTTCGGCACAGTCGCTGGCCGACAGAATGCTGGATGCCGGTGCAACAGTTTTGATTACAGCTGATGGTGGTTTTAGGGGAAATAAAATTACACCGCTTAAAGCCATCGCCGATGAAGCCATGGAAGGTTGTAATTGTGTGAAACAGGCAGTGGTGTTGAAAAGAACAGGCCAAAATGTAACGATGAAAGCCGGCAGAGATATCTGGTGGGATGATTTTGTAGCTGGTGTTTCTACCGAAAATGAGGCGGAAATACTGGATGCCGAAGACCCGCTTTTTATTCTGTACACCAGCGGATCAACCGGAAAACCCAAAGGGCTGGTTCATACCACAGCTGGTTATATGGTTTACACTGCTTACACTTTTCGAAACGTGTTTCAGTATGGCGATGGTGATGTGTATTTCTGCAGTGCTGATATTGGATGGATTACCGGACACAGTTATTTGGTTTATGGCCCCTTGCTTAATGGTGCAACCAGTTTAATGTTCGAGGGCATTCCTACATGGCCTGATGCTGCACGCTATTGGGAAATTGTTGACAAACACAAGGTTAATCAATTTTATACTGCACCTACTGCAATTCGTTCTTTAATGGCAATGGGAATGGAATGGCTTGACGGCAAACATTTAACCACTTTAAAGGTGTTGGGTACTGTGGGAGAGCCAATTAACGAAGAAGCCTGGCACTGGTATCATGATCATATTGGTAAAAATCGATGCCCGATCGTTGATACCTGGTGGCAAACCGAAACAGGAGGGATGATGATTAGTCCGCTGGCGGGCATCACACCTACCAAACCCTCTTATGCCACCTTGCCTCTTATGGGAATACAACCTGTGATTGTTGATCCAGAGGGTAAAGAACTTACTGGAAACAGCGTTGAAGGAAATCTGTGTATCAAATATCCCTGGCCCGGAATAGCACGTACCATTTGGGGTGATCATGAGCGTTTTGCCCAAACTTATTTTTCAACCTATAAAAACATGTATTTCACAGGCGATGGCGTGAAACGTGATGAAGATGGTTATTACAGGATTTTGGGCAGGGTAGATGATGTGATAAACGTTTCAGGACATCGGATGGGAACGGCAGAAATTGAGAATGCAATCAACGAGCACCCGTTGGTGACTGAATCCGCAGTGGTTGGATTTCCGCATGACATTAAAGGGCAGGGCATCTATGCCTATGTGGTGTGCACTGATTTCAGTACGGGAGGTGAAGAGGGTATCAAACACTCTGTTCTGATGGGGGTTTCAAAACTGATCGGACCTTTTGCAAAACCTGATAAAATACAGATTGTGAGTGGTTTGCCTAAAACAAGATCAGGTAAAATTATGCGGCGTATTTTGAGAAAAATTGCTGAAGGCGATAAATCGAACTTCGGAGATACTTCTACCTTACTCGATCCCGAAATTGTTGAAGAAATCATAAAAGGATGCTTATGAGCATGCTGAAAATTCTTTCTTATCTTGCTGCTTTAATGTTACTTTTGCTGAATGTTTCAGTTTAGGCTATTAATTTTCTTGTTTTTACCAGTTCTGATCTATGCTCAGCCGGATATTGAATCAACGGAAGTACTCTTAAATTCCCGATGGGATGTGCAGCATGCCGGGCGCTCTGAAAACGGAACTTATTTCATTGTTAGTCGGTTTGCAGAGACAAATCATATTTTTTTGTGGCATCCTGACGCAGCTGCACTTCATCAGCTTAGAATTTGTGCAAGTGAGCCCGAAAAAGCTTTCTGGACGCAGCAGGGAGACTTGATTGTTGCTTGTGGTGGTAAGTTGTTTCAGCTTAAGGACAAAGAAATCAAACAGTTGATGCCTGGCAGAGATGTCGTAGCATTCGATCCAAAACTGAATCATACGGAGAACCTTTTATTGTTTAGCGGGCAAAGGCCTAATCAACAGGAGATGAGTTTATTCACCTTTGATTTTGTTTATCAAAATTTGAATCAGCTGGAAGGGACAGAAAAGCATAAGAATGCCAGTTGGTCGCCCTCAGATGAATTGATCGTTTGTTCGTCGGTAGAGCACGAAAAACATGTCCTGAAGTTATTGCACTGGTACGACAAACCTTTTGATACCATCCAATCTGATACGCTCGATCTGCATCAGGCTATTTGGTCCGAAAGCGATTTTCGCCTGTTTGTAAATGCTTCGGGCAAAAAGTATCATTATGTTCTCAATATGCGAAAAGACGGAAGTAATGCGGCTGTTATCCGGCAAAGTAATCACCCGATTGAATTATTGGAGTATCAGCCAGAGCAGAAAAAAATACTTGCCCTTGAGAAACTGGAAGATGGACGCAATCAATTAATTCATATAACTTTAAAAAATTAGTTTTTAAACCTTAAATACATTACACATGAATCAACAACAACAAAATCTTGATTTTAAAAGGATTTTACCCATTGCCATTATTGTAGGAGCTGTGCTGCTGCTGATTATTTTTTGGAGTAGAATGACGGTAACAATTCCTGCCGGACATGGCGGAGTATTGTTTAAACTTTTTGCTGGCGGTGTCGATACCGAAATGACTTACAAGGAAGGATTTCATTTTTTGGCTCCCTGGAACTCCATGTATCTTTATGAAACCCGTCAGCAGGAAGTAGCTGAAGAAATGAATGTTTTATCCTCCAACGGATTGGAAATCAGGGTTGATTTTTCGGCCTGGTATCAGCCAAAATGGGAAAAGCTTGGGTATTTACATTCTCAGATTGGAACTGATTATATGCGCCGTGTCGTGATTCCTTCCCTAAGATCAGCCGCCCGTTCGGTGGTGGGTCGCTACACACCTGAGCAGATTTATTCTACCAAACGCGATGCCATTCAGATTGAGATTTTTGATGAAACAAAAAAATTACTTGATGAGAAATATGTACAACTCAATCAGGTGCTGATTCGGTCTATTACGCTTCCGCCAACAATTAAAACGGCAATCGAAAGTAAACTTAAGCAGGAGCAGGAAGCATTGGAATATGAATTTAAACTTGAAAAAGCCGAACAGGAAGCTGAACGTCAGCGTATTGATGCTGAGGGTAAAGCTCGTGCTAATAAAATTTTGAGCGCAAGTATTACTGAGTCAATTCTGCGTGAGAAAGGAATAAATGCAACCCTGAAACTTGCTGAATCACCTAATTCAAAAGTGGTAATCATTGGTAATTCAGGCGATGGCTTGCCAATTATCCTGGGAGATAATAAATAGTTTCCGGATGCCTCAAAAAGACGCTCTGATTTTTATGTCGGAGCGTTTTTTGTTGGCACCTTTTTGATTTGTCTTACTTTTGCATCCGCAATGAAACCACAAACGATCAGAATAAAGAACAGAAAAGCAAGCTTTCAGTATTTCCTGGAGGAAAAACTTGTTGCTGGAATTGTGCTCACCGGTACGGAGATTAAATCGATCCGAGAGGGCAAGGTGAGCCTGAATGAGGCGTTTTGCGTTTTTTTGAAGGACGAAATCTTTGTGCGCGATATGCATATTGCTGAATACAGCTTTGGCACCTATAATAATCACGACCCTAAACGCGACCGCAAATTACTTTTAACAAGCCGTGAGTTGAAAAAGTGGCGAACAAAAGTGAATGAAAAAGGTTATACCATTGTACCGGTGTTACTTTTTATAAATGAGCGCGGACTGGCAAAGATAGAAATCGCTCTGGCAAAAGGGAAACACCATTACGACAAGCGTGAGGATCTGAAAAAGAAAGATTCAAAACGCGAGTTGGATCGTTTAAAAGCGTATTAACCTCACTTTTTCTTATGAAATTTCTTGTTTTATTTATACTTACAGTTTCTTTCTCCCTTACAATCAAGGCTCAGGAAGCAAAAATAGAGTGGCTGGATTTTGAAACAGCAGTTGTCAAAATGAAAGCACAGCCCAAAAATATGTTTATCGATATGTACACCGACTGGTGTGGCTGGTGCAAAAAAATGGACAAAGAAACCTTCGCTCACCCTGAGATTGCTGCCTATATGCAAGACAACTTTTATATGGTAAAATTCGATGCAGAACGATCAGATACTATTGTTTATGCCAACCGTACTTTTGTAAATCCCAATCCCGGAAAATCGCGTAGCTCGCACGAACTGGCACAAGCGCTTCTGCGCGGAAAAATGTCGTATCCCAGTTATGTGTTTATGAACGAAGAAATGAAAATTATCAGTGTAGTTCCCGGTTTTTTTCCACCACAAAATTTTGAGCCAGTGATGCATTATTTTGGCAGTGGAGCTTATGAGAATCAAGATTGGGAAACGTTTAGCAAAACTTTCAAGGGTGCTCTTGGCGGAAAATAAAA
>JAGYNM010000047.1 GCA_018399335.1 Bacteroidales bacterium
TCCAACCTATGCCCTGGTGCATCCTTCGGGCAAAAAAGCTGATTACGACTGGAGGCTCACCTCGCTCGATCGCGCAATGGAAGCCGGCATCGATGATGTTGGAATCGGTGCTTTATTTGGCTTGTACGACTGGCGTTTTGAAGTGATGGCACTTTTGCGTCATGTAAATCATCTTGAAGCCTGCTACAACGTTGGGCCTCACACCATTTCGTTCCCTCGCATTCAGGATGCCTCCGAATATGATCTGGATGACAAATATTTTGTTACTGATGCTGAATTCACACGATTAGTGGCCATTCTTCGATTGGCTGTTCCCTATACCGGTTTGATCCTCACAGCCCGCGAATCGGAAAAGATACGCAAGGAAGTGCTGGCTTTTGGCTGCTCGCAGATAGATGCCGGCACCAAGCTGGAGATCGGTGCTTATTCCGAAAACCCACATATTGATCAAAACCTGCACAAAGAGCAATTCAAAATCAATGATGATCGCACACTCAATCAGGTGATTGATGAACTGCTCGACAGCGACTACCTGCCTTCTTTCTGTACAGCCTGCTACCGTAAAGGCCGCACGGGAGAGCATTTCATGGAATTTAGCGTGCCGGGCTTTATCAAGAAGTTTTGTACACCCAATGCTATGCTCACTTTAGCTGAATATATTGTGGATTATGCTACCGAAGAAACAGCAGTGAAAGGCTGGAAGGTGATTGATCGTAATCTGGAAAGTTTGGGTGATGAACGCTACATCAAAGAAGTCAACACGCGTATCGAACGCATTAAACAAGGTGAACGCGACCTTTATTTCTAACTTTAACTAACTAAACTATAATGGCCAAGGGAAGAGACCTTAAACCACATATCGGCATTTTTGGCCGGCGCAACAACGGCAAAAGCTCCCTCATCAACCTGATGACCGGACAAGAGGTTGCCATCGTTTCGGAAGAAGCCGGTACTACCACCGACCCCGTAAAAAAATCTATAGAAATTTTCGGCATTGGGCCAGCAATTATTGTGGATACAGCTGGAATAGACGACAGTGGTGAGCTGGGCGAAAAAAGGGTAAAAAAAACCTACGATGCCATCAAAACCATCGACTGCGCTATATTGGTGATAGCCAAAAACGAATTTGGCTTTTACGAAAAAGAGCTGATCAAAAATTTTCGTGACTACAGCATCCCCTACTTCATCGTTCACAACAAGAGCGATTTACAACCACTTGAACAACTCACCCGCGAAAAAATCGCTACATTTAGCAAAGCTGAAGTTTTTGATTTCAGTGTTACATACCATAATCAAACAGATGCCTTGGTTGAGCTTTTAAAGAAAACCATCCCGGAAACTTCTTTTCAAAAACCTTCGCTACTGGGTGGCATCATCGAGCCAAATGGCGTGGTGCTACTCGTTACGCCTATCGACTCCGAAGCCCCCGACGGCCGAATGATCCTTCCGCAGGTAATGGCCATCCGCGATGTGCTGGATAACGACAATATTTGCGTGGTACTTAAAGAAACGCATCTGAAGCAATATTTCGAACAACACAAACCCGAACCTCAACTTGTTATTACTGACAGTCAGGCATTTGAATTTGTAAATAGCATTGTGCCGGCACATGTTCCCCTTACCAGTTTCAGCATTGTTTTTGCCAGATTAAGAGGAGATTTTGATCATTATATTCAAGGCACACCCACGCTTTCGGAATTGAATGATGGTGATAAAATTCTCATCCTCGAATCCTGCTCGCATCAGGTAAGCTGCGAAGATATCGGTCGCCATAAATTACCTAAATGGATCACTGAATTTAGTGGTAAAAAACTTGATTTTGATGTGGTTGCAGGCTTGTCTGATATCCCCGAAATCACCAACTACCGGATGGTAATCCAATGCGGTGGATGTGTGGTCACACGCAAACAGCTCATAAACAGGCTTCGGCCTGCTGTAAATTCCAATGTTCCTGTGAGTAATTATGGAATGACTATTGCCTGGATAAACGGCATTTTTGAGCGTGTGATACAACCTTTCAAAAACAAAATAAATAGCTGATATGCTGGATCAACTGCTCAAACAGCAAACTTTTTCGCGCGAAGATCTGATCAGCCTGTTATCCGTAAAAGGCGACGACACCCAAAAAGTACTCGACCGCGCACTTGAGGTAAAAGCTGCTACAGTTGGAAGAAAGGTCTATCTGCGCGGTTTGATCGAGCTTTCAAATGTATGTGCCAAAGACTGCTATTATTGCGGCATCCGCAAATCGAACAAGCACGTAACCCGTTACACCCTCACTGATGAGGAAGTATATCAGGCCGCTGATTTTGCCTGGCGCAAAGGCTTTGGCTCTCTGGTGATTCAAAGCGGAGAGCTTACCAGTCCGGAATTCGTCAATCACATCGAGCGCTTGCTAAAAGGCATACATCAACGTACCAAAGCCGAATTGTCAATCACACTCTCGTGTGGCGAGCAGCCTTACGAAGTATTCAAACGCTGGCAGGAAGCGGGTGCACACCGCTATTTGTTGCGCATCGAGACGACAAACAAAAAGCTTTATTACCAAATCCATCCCGAAAATGCGCTTCATGCCTATGAAAAACGCATCAAAGCGCTGGAAGACTTGCGCAAAGCAGGTTATCAGGTGGGCACCGGCGTGATGATCGGACTTCCCGAACAAACCATCGCCGATCTGGCAGATGACCTACTTTTCTTTAAATCCCTTGATATTGACATGGTTGGCATGGGCCCCTATATCGAACATGCCGAAACCCCACTTTTTGAAAAATTTATGTTGCTGTGGCCATCAGCCGAACGCTTCAGGATGAGCTTGTTGATGCTTGCCACGCTGCGCCTTTTGATGCCCGATATCAATATGGCTTCTTCCACAGCCCTTGAAACCCTCGACCCGCTTGGACGACAGAGCGGTTTGCTTGCAGGAGCCAATGTAGTGATGCCCAACCTCACACCGGTGATCAACAGGGTAAACTATCAGCTGTACAACAACAAGCCCAATCTGGACAAAGACCCTGCACTAAGCACCAGCAGCCTCAATCAGGTGATCGAAGCCATTGGCGAGAAAATCTGCTATTACGAGCCAGGTAATTCGCAGCATTTTTTGAAGAGACAGGAGTGAGGTATTTATACCCAAAAGGATTTAGTTAGCAGTTTCATGTTATACAGTTTTTCATGATAGACCTTCAAGGCTTTAAAAACCTCGAAGGTCTGTGATAAATATTTTAATGAAGAAGAATTAATTAGTTTTCTGAAAACTGTTTATTTTTATCCGAAATTATTTTATTTCAAACCTGCCTAACAGAACAGGAAATGGCCTCTGTACAAGTACCACTGGAATATGGCAAATTCTACCACATTTACAACCGTGGAATCAATGGTTGCAAACTGTTTCAGGAAAATGAAAACTATGAACATTTTCTGCATTTGTATAGCAAATATATTTCGCCGGTAGCAGCCACTTTTGCCTGGGTGCTGATGCGGAATCATTTTCATTTTTTAATAAGAATTAAAACTGTTGAACAGTTAAACCTTCAAGGTTTTGAGAACCTTGAAGGTTTAAAGGGAACAAACAGGAATTTTGCAAATCAACAGTTTGCCAATCTATTCAACGCCTACACCAAAGCCATTAATAAAAGGTATAGCCGCACAGGTAGTTTATTTGAACATCCTTTCAGGCGGATTAAGATCACTTCCAAAGATCATTTGCTTTATCTGATTTATTATATCCACCACAACCCGATTCATCACGGTTTTTGTAAGCATTTTCTGGAATACCCCTGGAGTTCTTATCTGAGCATTTTATCCCCGAAAGAAACAAATTTAAACCGAGAGGAAGTGCTCAATTGGTTTTATGATAAAGTGTATTTTAAAACATACCACAGCAAGGAACAACTTGAAAAATATGGTGAATTGCAGATCAATTCTAATTTTGATTTCTAGACCTTCAAGGTTTTTAAAACCTCGAAGGTCTGTGAATAGAAGTCCAGAAATATCCGATCAGACCTCTTTAAAACTTTAACGCTTCTTCCTTTTCTCCTTTTTAAAGGAAGGTCTTCCAGAAGGTGAACCCGAAGGCCTCCCTGAAGATCCTGAAGACATATCCCGCTCGCTGCTGCGTTCAACACGTACCTTTTCGGGATTAAGTTTTTTATTGGCAAAAGCACTCATTACAAGCTCAACAGATTGGTCATCTATATCCACAAAAGAGAAATTATCCATCAGTTTGATATGACCAATACGTACATCACGCGAGCGCGTCACCTGATTGATCAATCCGATGAGGTTATTGGGCTTGATGTTATCTTTTTTGCCGAGGCTGAAAAATAATTTTGTGAAGCCCGATTCCTGTCCGCCACTACGTTCGCGGAAAGATTTTTTCTTTCCTCTGCCAGGTCTTTCATCTTCATAGCGGCTGCGGCTTTCGTCCACATTCAAATCCTGAGCATCACGATAGTAATCCAGGAAGCGATTAAATGCCAGTGAAACAAAGCGTTTGATCAGTTCCTCGCGCGACATCCACTCTAGCTTACGAAACACCACAGGCAGATAGGCATCAATCTCCTCATGATTTACTTCAACATTTTCGAGCCTGTCGATATAGTTGAACAGCTGTTTCTCGCACACCTGCATTCCGGTAGGTATTTTTGCCGGCGCAATCGGTTGTGAGAGCTGTTTTTCGATTTGCCGGATACGGCCTTTTTCGCGCATATGAACCAAACTGATACACACGCCGGTTTTATCGGCACGGCCTGTACGACCACTGCGGTGCACATAACTTTCGGGATCATCGGGCAGGCTGTAGTTGATCACATGGGTAAGGTTGTTCACATCGAGCCCTCGTGCAGCAACATCAGTGGCAACAAGAATTTGCAGGTTTCCTTCGCGGAAGTGATTCATCACATGATCGCGCTGAACCTGAGAAAGATCGCCATGCAGCGCACCGGCATTATAGCCGTCGTTGATCAACTGATCAGCAATTTCCTGGGTTTCGGCGCGTGTGCGGCAAAAAACGATTCCATAAACGGCAGGATGAAAATCGACGATACGTTTGAGGGCTTTGTAGCGGTCTTTGGCATGTACCAGGTAATAGCTATGACGCACATTAGCTGTTCCTGAGTTACGTTTCCCCATCGATTTCACAACGGGGCTTTTCATATAACGTGCCAGGATGCTTTCGACAACGGCCGGCATGGTAGCCGAGAAAAGTAAAATATTACGTTCGTCCGGCACGGACGACAAAATCGCATCCACCTCTTCCTGAAAGCCCATATCGAGCATCTCATCGGCTTCGTCGAGCACTACCCAACTGATTTTCGACATATCGATTTTGCGACGCCGCATCATATCCTGCAAGCGTCCGGGAGTGGCCACCACAATCTGTGGATTTTTTTGTAAAGATTTTATCTGGCCATCGATACTCGCACCACCGTAAATAGCAGTGATTCTGATAGAAGGAAGAAATTGCGCAAAGCCATCCAGGTCGCGGGTAATCTGCACACAGAGCTCGCGGGTTGGACATAAAATTAGCGCTTGCGTTTCTGCCCTATTGCTATCAATATGATGCAGCAATGGCAGCCCAAAAGCCGCGGTTTTCCCAGTTCCGGTCTGAGCAAGCCCTACCAAATCAGTAGGATTTTGAATCAATTCGGGGATTACGGCAGCCTGAATCGGCATAGGTTCGTTAAAGCCGAGAGTTTCGACGGCTTTTAAAAGTTCGGGCTTCAACCCGAGATCGTTAAATGTAGGCATAAAATGTATTGGAAATGAGCGGCAAAGGTAATATATTTCGTTGGATAACAAAGCATTTATCAAAAGGCAGTGATTGAACTTAACACCTAATCTAATTTTTATTATTTTAGAAACAGCATCAAACAACTGTATTTGATAAATTTTTCTTACTTTTATTGTTTATTTCTTCTATCAAACCATCATTAAGCAACAAAAGCACTATGCTTCATGCAATCATCCAATCCAGCCTGAAAAACAAACTCATTGTTTTACTCCTCACCGCCACCATGGCTGGTTTCGGGCTATTTTCGCTTACCCATATTCCCATTGGTGCCGTACCTGATGTTACCAATAATCAGGTGCAGGTAATCACCACTTCCCGAAATCTTTCTACCCTGGATGTAGAACGTTTTATCACCTATCCCGTAGAACTGGCTATGGCCAATTTGCCCGGCCTGGTGGAGATTCGCTCCATTTCCAAGTTTGGATTATCGGTAGTTACGCTGGTTTTTGAAGACAATATGGGAACCTATTTGCCCCGGCAGCTGATTACCGAACAACTTGAAGTTGCTGCTGAAAATATTCCGGCAGGTTTTGGTAAACCCTTTATGGGGCCTATCTCTACAGGGCTTGGTGAGATTTATCAATACATACTCGAAGTAGAACCGGCTTACAAAGACGTTTATTCGGTAAGCGAACTGCGAACCATTCAGGACTGGATTGTGCGCCGACAACTGTCAGGAATTCCGGGCGTGGTGGAAGTGAATACCTGGGGCGGTTTTCTCAAACAATATGAAGTGGCCGTTAATCCCGAGGTGCTCCACGCCATGGACATCAGCATTGGTGAGGTTTACAGCGCCCTCGAAACCAATAACTCCGTGGTGGGAGGCGGTTATATCGAAAAGCAAAACCAGAGTTATTTCATCCGGGGCGAGGGTTTAGCTACCTCAGTAGAAGATCTTGAAAATATTGTGGTACGCAACAGAGATGGCGTAATCATCCGTGTAAAAGACATTGCTGAGGTACAATTCGGACATGCCACCCGTTTTGGTGCGATTACAGCCAATGGCGAGGGCGAAAAAGTGCTCGGACAGGTGATGATGCTTAAAGGAGCCAATTCGGATGAAGTGATCAGGGATGTTAAAGAACGTGTAGCCGAGGTGCAGAAAAGCCTGCCCGAAGGCATTCACATCAACGGCTTTCTGGATCGCAGCGAGCTGATCAAAAAGACCACCAATACCATTGCCGAAAACCTGATCCTGGGCTGTTTGATCGTGATTTTTGTGGTGGTGATATTGCTTGGTAATATGCGATCCGGACTTGTGGTAGCTTCCGTAATTCCGCTCAGTCTTCTCTTTGCCCTCAGCATGATGTACCTTTTTGATGTGGATGCCAACCTGATGAGCCTCGGCGCCATCGACTTCGGGATTATCATCGACGGTGCAGTGATTATTGTTGAATTTATTGCATTTCAGATCAGCAAAAACAGGGATAAAATTCTTAAAACAAGTGGTTTAGAACAGCAGCAGCTGATTGACAAAATCACGCTGGATGGAGCAGGTAAATTAACCCGCTCAGCGCTTTTTGGCCAATTGATTATCATCATTGTATTCATTCCCATTTTATCCTTATCAGGAATCGAAGGGAAGATGTTTACACCTATGGCACAGGTATTTACCTTTGCTTTGCTGGGAACGATGTTTTTGGGCTTCACCTATGTGCCTGTGATGTCGTCAATCTTCCTGAAACCAGCCAAAAAGCCAAACAATATTTCTACTCACTTGATCGGATTCCTGAATAGATTATACGAGCCTTCGATCAGCTGGGCGCTTTCGCACAAAAAATTCGTCCTAAGCGCTACTGTACTTTTGCTGGCAGTTTCTATCTTTATCTTCAGCAGAATGGGCGGCGAGTTTATTCCCACCCTGGATGAAGGCGATTTCGTGATCCAGCCTGTGCTGAAAACAGGAACCACACTCAGCAGCACCATTGCCCTAACTACAAGGATGGAAGAAATCCTGAAAACCTTTCCCGAAGTAAAACAGGTCGTTAGCCGTATTGGCGCAGCCGAAGTACCCACCGATCCCATGTCGATGGAGGAGAGCGATATCATCATCACCCTTAAACCGCCATCTGAATGGGTTACGGCTAGCAGCAAGGATGAATTGGCCAATCGTTTCAAGGAGGCACTTTCGGTTATTCCAGGAATTGACTATGAATTTACGCAGCCCATCGAGATGCGTTTCAATGAACTAATTACAGGCACAAGAGCCGATGTGGCCATTAAGATTTTTGGTGAAGACCTCAGTCAGCTCAATCAACTGGCGCAACAGATCAAAACCCTGATTTCACCTGTGGAAGGCGCCTCGGATGTGGTGGTCGAAAAAGTGGCCGGACTGCCCGAAATGACGGTGAAATACGACCTCAACAAACTGGCAATCTATGGTTTAACTGTTGATGATGTGAATCGGGTAATTTCGATGGCTTTTGCCGGACTTAAGGCGGGCGAAATTTTCGAAGGCGAAAAACGCTTCGATTTGGTGATCCGCTACCAAAATGATTACAGAAACGATATTGAGAACTTGCGTAATACCTTCATCCCTATGCCCGACGGACATCAGGTGCCGCTGCGCGAAGTGGCTGAGGTAAACTTTTCGAAAGGCCCCGCCAAAATCTCCCGCGACGACACCCGCAGACGTATTGTGGTTGGGGTGAACGTCCGTGGCAGAGATATGGAATCGGTGGTTGACGATGTACGTGCGTTGATTGATCAGCATATCGATCTGCCGGCAGGTTATGCAATCACTTATGGCGGACAGTTCGAAAATCTGCGCTCGGCACGTAACCGCCTTATGATTGCCGTTCCTATTGCTTTGCTGCTCATCTTTGTGTTGTTGCATCTGGCATTTAATTCGTTACGTGAAGCGTTGCTTGTTTACACAGCCATTCCGCTATCGGCAGTTGGTGGCATTTTGCTGCTCTATTTCCGCGATATGCCTTTAGCATCTCTGCCGGAATAGGTTTCATTGCTTTATTTGGTATTGCGGTACTCAACGGCATAGTGCTCATCGAACATTTTAAAGAATTACAAAGACAGCAGCAATAATCTGTGCGGGAACTAATCATCAAAGGCACCTCCGAACGCTTGCGGCCTGTGTTGTTAACAGCTTCGGCTGCAGCACTTGGTTTTTTGCCCAGAGTGATTTCACCTCGGCCGGTGCCGAAGTGCAGCGTCCACTGGCAACTGTTGTAGTAGGTGGCTTGATAACAGCTACATTACTCACACTCATCGTTTTGCCTGTGTTATTTTGTCTTTTTGAACGCAAAAACTTGAACTTCCTGCCATGAAAAATTCTGTGATAGTGCTTTACTGTCGTTGTTTGCTATTCCGTGGCAAGCCACGAGCCAGAAAAATCAGTCTGGAGCAGGCCATAAAGCCTGAGCGTCATGCCGGATTAAAGGCCGCCGCACTGAGTGTTGATCAGCCAGGCCGGGCAAAACAGCGGCTTTCGATTTCCCTAAAACGGCAGTTTATTACAATTACGACGAAAATAATGTTGCCGATAACGGACTGCCGCTCAAGATAAGGGGGCATTCAGCAGAGCTTTGCTTTTCCGGGTGTTTATGCCGGAAAAATAAGCCGCCGGACTGGAAAACCGACAGGCGTGTAATGACGTTTGAGCTCACTAAAACGACTTCAAAAAGAGGCTTCGCTGGCCCATTACGATCTTAGCTATCAGCTGGAATTACAACGCCATTTTCATCAGCTTGACAGCCTTACCAGCGATTACAATTTTTAGTGCAGCGGCGCGTAGAAAGTGGAGAAAGCACCCGTGTTGAACTGCTGCAGGCGCGTGCCAGCCGTTCTGAAATAGAAAATCAGTCAACTGATCAACAAAACCTCAAACTGGCACAGCAGCAATTGGCATCCCTACGCAAACCGATACCTTATTTTTGCCAGCTACAGCGTGAATACAAGCCAATTGTGCTGATCGATTCCAGCCGTCTGGCTTGGTATGGCCTGCTCGAAAAAGATCTCCGTATCATTGAACAGCAGTATAAAAATCAGTCGCCGACAGATGCTTCCCGACCTGCAATTGAGTATTTCACTGGTACTAATTCGGGAGCAAATTCCAAAGTTTACAATGGATTTCAGGTTGGTATCGAAGTTCCTTTGCTTTTCTTTGACCTCATGCCCAAAACAAATCTGCACGCATCCAAACCGATATCCTGGCAGCAGAACAGGAACGCTTGAAATTTGCCTGGAAACAGGAGTTGGATCAGCTTTTACAGCCAGCTGGAGCAGGCAGCGGCTAACCTCGACAGCTACAATAAACGAATGGCAGCCACTGGCCAACGAACTGCAAACCACAGCTGTGAAAAAGTCTGGAGCAGGGTGAAATCAGTATGCTTGCCTATTTACAGTTGATGCGCGAGGCTATCCGCATCCGTCAAAGCCAGCCTGAATGGCTTCATGAATACAATCGTATTGTTTTATCAATCAATTATTTTACACCAAAGTACAATGAATTTTAAAAGATAATTTAGCATTTTTAGGATTTTTATATCCTGGAATAGCATTAACTCCTGCGCATCTGCAAACGACCGACATCATCGTAACGGAAAATGAGTTGATTGAGCTTACAGCCGAACAAATCAAGGAAACGAATGCACAGCTGGGTTCCATTTCGACAAAAACTTTAGTCAGCAGGTGAATGCCAACGGCTACCTCACAAACATCTCCAAACAGCGAACAGCTGGTGAACAGTTCAAGGGCGGACGTGAATACCGGAAATCAATGTTGAAACCGGACAAAAAGTGCGCACAGGACAAACTTGGTTCAAGCTCGAAAACCCAGAATTTGTTGAAATGCAACGCGCCTACCTTGAAGCTGGTTTTGAAGTGAACAAACTCAGAGAGCAATGGATGCGTAATAGTAACTGGCCGATCAAATTGCTTCCACCAGCGAACTACAAATGGTAGAAGCCGCATACCTTTCGGCAGTGGCAATGCAACAAGCGTTGGCCGAAACCTCAGGTTGATTCAGATTGATCCCGAAAGTTGATGCGCATCAAATCAGCGCAACACTGGCCATCAAAGCCTTAATGGACGGACATATTTACTGATATCAACTGCCGCAGTGCGCCAGTGGGTCAATCCCGAAGACCAGCTTATGCGTGGTTGACTCTGAGCAAACTGCGTTTGAAGTTGGATGTTTTTGAAAAAGATGTTCATAAACTGAAGCAGGGATCGTCGTTAATGGCTTATTTGCCTGAGAATAACCATATTCCGATCAAGGGAAATATTCAGGCAATCGGTCGCGAAATTGATGCCTACAACCGCACGGTAAAAGTGTTTGCGCAACTTCTCACTGACTCAGAAACAGTTTTAATGCCTGGTATGTTTTTACATGCCTATATTCAGCTTGAAAGTATACAGAAAAGGCGCTTCCTGAGAATGCTTTCGAATCGGACGAAAAATACCTTCTCCTGCTCAAAGCGAAGAGAATGGCAGCTGGTATTTCGAGAAAAGACAAGCCTCACTGGTGAAAGTGCAGATGGATTTGTGTGAATTATTAAACTTTAATGATTTTGTTGAGGATGCTAAAATACTGATATCCGGAGGTTTTCAGTTGATTCAGAAGGTGAATAGTTTTGTCTAAAACAAACTGCCTTTTTGTGGTTTAATGAAAAAACCCAACTATGCAATACGCTTTCAGTAAAACTTTGAACGAAGATTATGATCAACTGATCACACGCCTCGAAGCGGCGCTCAAAAACATTGGATTTGGTATAGTGAGCACCATTCACATGGACAAAACCTTCAAGGAAAAATTAGGCGTTGACTTTAAACGCTATACCATTTTGGGTGCCTGCAACCCAAAATTTGCCCTCGAAGCGCTGGGACTTGAAGAACAACTTGGTGTTTTACTTCCATGCAATATCGTAGTTATAGATCAGGCTGATGGTAAGGTAGAAATTGCCGCTATGGATCCGGCAGAAATGATTAAACAGCTCGGCAACGAAAAACTCACCGAAATAGCCTGCGAAATCTCAGAAAAGTTAAATGCCTTGATTCAAGACCTTTAATCTGATTTTTGAATCATTTTTCCTAAAAATTCCTAACGAAAGGCTTGCAGATGGCTTATTTGCTCCGCCTGTTTAGTTTTCAAATTGTACTTTTGCACCTTGTTTTTGTAAATATTGCAGGCTGAAATGGCTATTTGGAGGTTCAAAACAATTTTTTTTATATTTATTACTGTCTCTTTTTTAAGTAGTTGCAATCCCCCAGCTTCTAAAACTGAAAAGTATGTTCGTGCCATAGATACCATCCCACTGGTGGTGCCCGATAGTTTGTATCTGGATTTGGATCAGATACTTATTAGCCGCAAGCAGCATCAGCTCGACAGCATTTTTAAACGCTTGGTAAGGCTTACGGGATTCAACGGCACGGTTCTTTATGCCGAAAAAGGAAGACTGATTTTTGAAAAAGCATATGGCTTTGCCGATGTGCGTCGCAAACGAGATTCCCTGCAGCTCGACAGTCAATTTGAACTGGCCTCCGTTTCCAAAATGTTTACCGCCATGGCAGTGATGATTCTGCGGCAGGATGGTCTTTTGGAATACGATGTGGACATCAGAAACTACATTCCTGAATGGCCTTACGAAGGTGTTACCGTGCGGCAATTGCTCAATCATCGCTCAGGTTTATCGCGCTATCAGTCGTTGGCGCATGAAAAATGGACAGATAAGACCATCCCGCTGACCAATGAAAAGATGATCGATCTTTTTGTAAAATACCAGCCATCGCCCTATTTTCAGCCTGATCGTGGCTTCCATTATTGCAATACCAATTATGCTTTGCTGGCTTCTGTTGTGGAACGCGTTAGTGGCCAACACTTTGAAGATTTTATGGAAGCGCGTGTATTTAAGCCGCTCGGGATGAATCACTCACAGATCTATAATATGCGGGGCGATACCGTGGTTTCGGCTTATATCGAAATTGGGGTGCCGGGTTACGATCATCGCGGCTGGCGCGCCATACACGTGCGCAACGACTACCTGAACGGAGTGATGGGTGATAAAAATATGTTTTCCACTGTTGAAGATTTATACCAATTCAATCTGGCGCTTGATTATGGATTGTTGGTTCATGACAGCCTGCTCAAAGAAGCTTTTACGCCTGGAAGTCCTCGCCATCGCCGGCGCGCCGATAATTACGGCTTTGGTTGGCGCATTCGGGGCAATGCCGACAGCACTGTTTATCATTATGGCTGGTGGAAGGGATTTCGCACTTTTTTTCTGCGTGATATGCGACAGCAAAAGACTTTGATTGTGCTCACCAACAAAGACAAAGGGCCTGGATCAGACAATTTTTGGAATATCATCAACGACACAAGCTATGAGCTTTTCCCGGCCTCCAAAAATATTAACCTTCCAGAAAAAGTAAGTTTGAATGGACGTTAATCGTTCACAACCAGTTTAAATCCAACGCCATGCACATTCATCAATTCGATCTTTGGATCATTCTTGAAATATTTTCGCAGCTTGGTAATATAAACATCCATTGAACGTGCATTGAAATAGGAATCATCAAACCAGATTTTGTTCAAAGCCACAGACCGATCAAGTACTTTATTCATATTTTCACACAAAAGTCTCAGTAATTCAGCTTCTTTGGAAGTGAGTTTACTCTCTTCTGTTCCTTTTATCAGAAGTTGGCGGTTGTAATCGAAGGTAAAATCGCCCAGTTCAAATTGTGTTGGTCTTACCGTGTCCTCTGCCGAACGCCTTAAAATAGCTTTCATACGCATCAACAGCTCTTCCATGCTAAAAGGCTTGGTGAGGTAATCATCAGCTCCCAGCTCAAAACCCTGAAGTTTGTCGTCCTGCATAGTTTTGGCCGTTAAAAACAACAAAGGCACTTTTTGATCCAGCTTTCTGATTTCGGCGGCCAGCGCAAAGCCATCCATCACAGGCATCATCACATCCAGTATACAAAACTGAAAATCTTCTCGCTTAAAACGATCAAGCCCTTCCTGTCCGTCGGTGCATAATACCGTTGGGAAACCCTTGGCTTCGAGATAGGCTTTGAGGATAGTACCTAAATTTTTATCATCCTCAGTTAGTAAAACCCTGATTTGTTGTTCCATAGCTTTATGTTTTTATTACTTTGCCATTCAGTGGCAGCCTGATAAAAAATGTTGTTCCTTTTTTTAGTTCACTGTTCAAATTGATCGTACCACCATGTTGTTCCACGATGCTTTTCACATAACTAAGCCCTAATCCAAAACCTTTTACGTTATGCACATTGCCTGTTGGGATGCGGTATAATTTTTCAAAGATACGCTTTTGATTGGCTTTGCTGATGCCCGGGCCATTATCCTGCACACTGATTTCGATAGCATGAGGAATATTGCGCGATCTCACCTGAATCTGGGGTTTGTTTTCGGTGTATTTGATAGCATTATCCAACAGATTCAAGATTACATTTTTCAGGTGAACTTTATCTCCCTCTACGGCAGTTGTTTCAGCCTGAAGCGCTGTAAATATTTCGCCAAGCTTTTGATCGGCCTGTAATTTTTTCGATTTCACGGCATCCATTACAATCTCATGCAAATCAACTACTTCCTTATGCAAACGCAATTCACCTTTTTCCATCACTGCCGATTGCAGAATGCGTTCAGCCATAGTTCCCAGTCGTTTATTTTCCTCGTTGATCATGCTGATATAAGTGGAGTATAAATCTTCCGATTTGGCCACATCGCGATCGCGCAAAGCCTCGCACGCCAGACCAATGGTGGCAATAGGCGTTTTGAATTCGTGCGTCATATTGTTTACAAAATCGCTCTTCATCTCCGATAGCTTCTTCTGGCGAATGATGGTAAAAATCGTTGCCGAGAAACTTAAAATGATAATCAAAATCAACAAACCCGAGATACCCAAAAGATCCCATAACTGACTCATCAAAAAGCGTTTCTCGTTCGGAAAATACATCAAAAGCTGTTGTGCCTGTCTTGGGCTGGCCAATGTTGGATAAAGCTCAAAGGCAAAACCTTCTGTTAGCAGCTGCTGCGGATAGCGTCCGCTTTTTTGCACCAGCATGGCGTTGCGTGGAGGGCTGTAAATCCCAAATTCAAAAGTAGTATTGATTCCATGCCTGCTGAGTTCATTACGAATCAGTGAGTCGATGCGCAAGGGATTCAATTCATTTCCTTCGGAAGATGCCTGCCGGTAGCCCAAAATCATATCCTGTATCATATCTTGCGCAATCATGGTTTTACGCAGGAAAGCCTGATACTCAGCAATTGTCATTGGATTTTGCAATTCGCTCATCAGGCTTTGACTTACCGAATCGTAAGCCGACAGGATATTGGCGCGCCGGTTCATCAGTTGCAGCTGCCGCTGAAACTGCCTTTGCATCTCCTCCTTTTCGAGTGTGACCACAACGTGCGAAACAGCCTGATTTACATCACGAACAAATGTGGCTTCCTTTACTTTTATGGCATCACCGATCCAGTAA
>JAGYNM010000048.1 GCA_018399335.1 Bacteroidales bacterium
ACTTCCGGGGCCATAAACGTACTTATTGTCGCGTGTCATTAAAGTAGCATGGGCATGAAAAATAGCATCATCCGGACAAGGATCCTCTGTAAAGCCCCAGGGATAAAGCAATAAATTTGAATAGGAATGATAATTCAGCGCAATCATAAACTCATGATCTTCAATAAATTGCTTTATGTTTTGTGTTTCCGGTTCGCTAAAAGCCTCAGGACCTCGGTAAGTTTCGCTACTGGGGTTTGGTGAAGAACCGTTGTTGTCCATTCCCCACATAAAACCATAATTTCTATTAATATCTACGCCCCATGTGCCTCCATTGTTACGGCGATTTTTGCGCCACATGCCACCTCCGTTGGGATCAGTTTGCTCGTTATACAAATAACCATCCGGATTGAGAATGGGCACAAAATATAATTCGCGACTGTTAACAATAGTTTGCACACGCTCATCTGTTTCATAATTCTCGAGCAGATGCAACATAAAGTAAATCATCTGCTGCACACCAATTCCTTCGCGGGCATGATGCAAAGCTGTATATAAAACTTCTGGTTCATCTTCGTTTTCATTAGGATTATCACTGATTTTAACCCACCAAATTGGATTGCCATTGTGTGTGGATAAATCTTCATTTATAGGCGCTTTCACCGTAATCAAATCAGGCCATTGTTCGGCCATAAAATCGAGTTTATCAAGTACTTCCTCGTAAGTATAAAATCCTCCCATAGAGCCATACTCCCAGTTTTCGGGAACCGGAAATTCATCTGCCGGATTACGCACAATTCTCAGGTCGTTTTCTGCCATCGCCCTCTCGCGATAAAAGCTGGAAAGATCCTCAATTAAAACTGTGATCTCAAAACCGGCATTTTGCAAGCGCTCAACTTCTGCTAAACTCAGCTCCAGCTCCATAAAATGTCCTTCTTTTAAAATACCGGCATCCAACGGAATATCCAGCATTGCAATTTGTTGTAAACTATTGTTGCTAAGATCAATACGAATTTTTTGATACGTTTCCGGCTGAGCCTGCAAGCCAAAAAATAACAGACTTAAAAAAACAACTAACAAATTTCTCATGAAATAAATATTTAGGGTTGATTTTGATTGAAATACCTTTTGCCTAAAAGTTTTACAAACCTTTGATTGGTAAAAGTATAAAAAATGGCTTTAGCCCGGCATTTTTCATGAAAAATGAAAATTCTCACACCTTTTGTTTCTTTATTTGAATCGGGTATAAATTGTCGTATTCCAGCCGTGTTTCACGCTCTAATCAGCCCACTTTTAGTATGTTTGTAGCCTATTTGATTTAATTATTTGACCTATGAATGAATTCACAGCAATGAACCCCAATCCGTTGGTACAGTATCTGAACAAACCAGCATATGAATTTACACGTGTTGATCTGATTCGTTTTATCGAAGATAATGATATTGAGATGATTAACTTTCGTTATGCCGCTTGGGACGGCAGGCTGAAAACACTCAATTTTATTATCAACAGCCGCGAGCATCTCGAAACACTGCTTTCGTCGGGCGAACGGGTTGACGGTTCCAGTCTGTTTCCATTTATAGAAGCCGGATCGAGTGATTTGTATGTGATTCCAAAATATAAAACCGCTTTTGTAAATCCTTTTACCGAAGTGCCCACGCTGGATTTATTATGTTCATTTTATGATCGCCACGGAAAGCCATTCGAAAGCTCTCCGGAATATATCCTCAAAAAAGCCAATCGAAGCATGAAAGCAGAAACAGGCTTAGATTTTGAAACGATGGGCGAGCTTGAATATTACATCATTGCAGAGGAAGAAGAACTCTATCCTGCTGATAATCAAAAAGGTTATCATGAGTCCTCACCTTTTAACAAATATGGCGATTTTCGTCGCGAAGCATTGCGCCTGATAGCTCAAAGTGGCGGACAGATCAAATATGGGCATGCTGAGGTAGGTAATTTTTCGCTGGATGGTAAAAACTACGAACAAAACGAAATCGAATTTCTGCCTACCAACGTAGAAGATGCTGCTGATCAATTAGTTGTGGCTAAATGGATTATGCGTAAACTGGCCTATCGCTATGGCGTTACGATCACTTTTGCGCCAAAAATTACTGTTGGAAAAGCCGGAAGCGGCATGCATGTGCACACCCGCCTGATGAAAGACGGAAAAAGCGTGATGATGAAAGACGGCCGATTAAGTGATGAAGCCCGCAAAGCCATTGCCGGCTATCTTACACTGGCTTCCTCTTTAACTGCTTTTGGAAACGCCAATCCCACCTCTTATTTCAGGCTTGTGCCGCATCAGGAAGCACCTACCAATATCTGCTGGGGCGATCGCAACCGCTCCGTATTGGTGCGTGTACCTTTGGGCTGGACCACGGCAACTGATATGATTGCTGATGCTAATCCACAGGAAACACCTGTAAAGCTCGACTTTACTCAAAAACAAACCGTTGAATTCAGGGCTCCGGACGGATCGGCTGATATTTATCTGCTTATGGCTGGTTTAACTGTTGCTGCCCATCACGGCCTTACCATGGAAAATGCACTTGAGTTTGCTGAAAAAACCTATGTTGATGTCAATATCTTTGATGAGGAACATAAAGGTAAACAAGCCGAGCTGGAACAATTGCCAACAAGCTGTGTTGAATCGGCCGAAGCTTTGGAAAAACACATTAACTTCTACACAAAAAATGGCGTGTTTTCTGAAAATATCCTGAATTTCATTGTCAAAAACCTGAAGGCTTTCAAAGATCAAAATCTACGACAGGAAATTGGTAAGGACGAAGAAAAGATCCTAAAATTGGTGAGCAAATATTTCCATTGCGGATAATTCTTCTCTTCGTATTTTTTGGCTGAATTTATTCGGCCATTCACCGACGACTTTCCGCTGTTCGCCTACTTTTTGTTGAGCTGACTTGCGTGGTGTTGTACTTTCGTTAAAAATTGAATTAGTAATTTTTAAAAACGAAACACCATGGAAAATAAACCTTCATCAATCGACAGACGAGTAGTAGCAGGTTTACTACTCATCCTCGCCGGCGGATTGCTTTTACTCGATCAGCTGGATTTACTCTCTTTTAATTTAAGCTACTACCTGATTTCCTGGAAAACCCTGCTTATCGGTATCGGTATCATCACCCTTTCGAATAGTCAGAACCGTACCACAGGATTTATACTGATCGGATTGGGTATTATGTTTTGGCTTCCCGAACTGCTTGACTATCGCATTCGGTTTAGTACAATCTTCTGGCCATCATTATTGATCGGAATTGGTCTTATTATCCTGACCCGCCGTGGAGAAAGTGATACAGAGAAATCAAATCGCGGAAGTCGTCAGCATGTTTTTAATGCGAGCAACAGCCCCAATACCAACCCCGATGAATACATTGATGAGCTGGCAATCTTTGGAGGAGGCAACACACGCGTTACTTCAGATAACTTCAAGGGAGGAAAAATTACTGCCATTTTTGGCGGAGGCGACATCGAAATGAAATCTGCCAAACTTTCATCCGAAGGTGCTGTAATAGATACTTTTGTGCTCTTTGGCGGATCAAATCTTATCGTTCCCGACGACTGGAAAGTTAAATCTGAAGTGGTCTCTATTCTCGGTGGTTTTAGCGACAAACGACTTACCGTGCCTAATCCGGATACCGAAAAAACACTCCTCGTGAAAGGTGTTGTAATTTTCGGTGGGCTGGAACTCAAAAGTTATTAAATGTAACTTTTACCCACCTGATTCGTCCTAATTAAGTTTTAACCAACACACCAAACGGCTTTTACTATGCTTAATCCCTTTGTAAAAAACCGCAATTACCTCATCATATACCTGGCTGTTTGGGTGACACTTATGCTCATCCAAACGGCCATCCTCAATTATTATCAGGAGCTGAGTTTTTCTGCCAGCATCAACGATGCTGTAACTTTCAATGGCCTGCTTGCTTTGATTGGTTTTAATATTTGGTATGTGCTGCGCTTTAATATGAAAGATCAGCAAAGCAGTTTTGATTTGATTGTCAATCATATGTTGGTAGGTATTGTAACCATCGCGATTTGGCTGGCAAGTGGCTATTTTTTGATGCAGGCACTCGAGCCCAGTAATGAGATTTATCTTGCCTTCCTCAAGGAATCGCTACCTTGGCGTGCCGTAATTGGCGCTTTCTTTTACCTCATTTTCATCCTGATATATTATATGATGTTGTATTATGAAGACCTCCAGCAGAAAATGCGTGTCGAAACCGAACTTAACAGTCTGGTGCGCGAAGCCGAACTGAGCGCGCTCAAATCGCAGATCAACCCGCATTTTTTGTTTAACAGCCTCAATTCGATTAGTTCGCTCACCATGAGTAGTCCTGAAAAAGCGCAGGAAATGGTAATTAAACTTTCTGATTTTCTGCGCTATTCGCTCAGCCACGACCGAAATGAAACCACAAGCCTGAAAAAAGAACTAGAAAACATCGAACGCTACCTCGATATTGAAAAAGTACGTTTCGGGCACCGGCTCAAATACAAAAAAAATGTTCCGGAAGCTTGCTTACAAGCTGAAATCCCCAATATGATCCTGCAACCACTTTTCGAAAATGCCATCAAGCATGGTGTTTATCACAGCACAGAGGAAGTGCTGATCGAAATGCGCTGTTTGCCCAACGATCAGTTTATTGAATTACACATCCAAAACGATTTTGATCCGGAAGCAGCCAAGCCCAAGGGAGAAGGTATCGGTTTGAAAAATATTCGTAACAGGCTTCAACTAATTTATCAGCGTGCTGATTTGCTGGAAATTAAACGCGAAAAGATTTCATTTGAAGTAGTTTTACGTATTCCGCTTCAAAAAAGTAAAAAGTACTAAGTTTGTCAATAAAATCCTCACCTAACTATGAAAGTTGCTTTACGAACCCTTATCATCGAAGATGAAGCTCCGGCACGCATGCTGTTGCAACGTTTTTTAAGCGATCACGAAGCCATTGACATCATTGGTGAATTTTCTGATGGTTTCAGCGGCCTGAAAGGAATACAGGAAAATAAACCCGATTTGGTGATACTGGATATTCAAATGCCAAAACTAACAGGATTTGAACTATTGGAATTGCTGGATGAAGACTTGCCTGAAATCATTTTTACTACAGCCTACGACCAATATGCCATCAAAGCTTTCGAAATGAATGCGGTGGACTACCTGCTCAAACCGTTTTCAAAAGACCGGCTTCATCAGGCTGTTGATAAAGTTTTGGAGCGCTTCAAACACAGGGTGAAAGAAGATGAAACAGTTAAAAAACTGGTAAGCAGTTTGCATGAACAGCAAGATACCCTGGAACGAATCGTTGTAAAAAATGGTACTCAGATTCATGTGATTCCCATCGAAGATATAATCCAACTCGAAGCCCAGGACGATTATGTGATGATCCATACTCCCGAGGGAAGATTCATGAAAAAGGATACCATGAGTTATATGGAACAACATCTTCCTGCTGAGCAGTTTATCCGCATACACCGTTCCAATATTGTGCAGATTAAACACATCAAAAAGATGGAACAATACGGCAAGGAAAGCTATGTGATTATCCTTTCGAACGGCAATCAGGTAAACGTAAGCAAAAGCCGCATCAAAGATTTAAAACGGGAGTTGAACTTTTAATCAAAAGCTTCAGCTAATACCCTAATCTTCAACTTTTTTCAATTGCAGATAAAGCTCTTCAAGTTGCGCATCAGCAATGGTCGAAGGCGAATCGATCATCATATCCCTACCGGCATTATTTTTTGGGAAAGCAATCACATCACGGATGCTGTCGAGGCCTGCAAACATAGCCGTTAACCTGTCGAAGCCAAGTGCAATACCGCCATGCGGAGGAGCGCCGTATTCGAAAGCATTCATCAGGAAACCAAACTGTTTTTGAGCTTCTTCATCCGAAAATCCTAAAATACTGAACATCTTACGCTGCAATTCGCGATCATGAATACGAATTGAACCTCCGCCAATTTCCACCCCATTGATTACCATATCGTAAGCATTGGCGCGCACATCACCAGGATTAGTTTCCAACAAAGCAATATCTTCAGGCTTAGGCGAAGTGAATGGATGATGCATGGCATAAAAGCGTTGCGTATCTTCATCCCATTCCAGCAATGGAAAATCAGTAACCCACAAAGGTTTGAAAACTTTTGAATCGCGCAAACCCAATTGATTTCCCATCTCAAGTCGCAGCTCATTCAGCTGCTTGCGGGTAGCATTGGCATTGCCGGATAAAATTAGCAACAGATCACCCTGCTTTGCCTCAAAACGATCGGCCCAGCCTTGCAATATTTCGGGCGAATAAAATTTATCCACAGAAGACTTGATACTTCCATCTGCATTCAATTTTATATAAACGAGTCCTTTGGCACCTACTTGAGGACGTTTCACAAAATCGGTAAGGGCATCCAGTTGCTTGCGTGTATATTCGGCACAGCCTTCAGCTTTGATGCCCACAACCAGTTCGGCATCATCAAACACTTTAAAGCCATGACCCTGAGCGAGGTCGTTCAACTCTTCGAATGCCATTCCAAAACGCAAATCGGGTTTATCAGAGCCATAAAGTTTCATGGCAGTGGCATAATCCATACGCTCAAAATCGCCTATCTCGATGCCCTTCACCTCACGAAAAAGATGACGTGCCATCCCTTCAAAAGTATTGAGCACTTCTTCTTGTGTTACAAAAGCCATTTCGCAGTCGATCTGCGTAAACTCAGGCTGGCGATCGGCGCGAAGGTCCTCGTCCCTGAAACAGCGCACAATCTGAAAATACCGATCATATCCTGCAACCATCAAAATCTGCTTGAAGGTTTGAGGAGACTGCGGAAGCGCATAAAACTCATTGGGATTCATGCGCGAAGGCACCACAAAATCGCGGGCACCTTCGGGAGTGGATTTGATCAGGTAAGGCGTTTCTATTTCCAGAAAACCCTGACGATCGAGGTAAGCACGGGTTTCGAGTGCCAGCTTATGACGAAGAACCAAATTGTTTTTCAAAGGATTGCGACGCAAATCAAGATAACGGTATTTCATGCGCAATTCATCGCCTCCATCCGATTTTTCTTCAATGGTAAAAGGAGGCGTTTTGCTGGCATTGAGCAGTTCAATTTTTTCAGGACGCACTTCTACTTCGCCTGTAGGCAAATTAGGGTTTTTCGATTCGCGTTCAACAACAATTCCTTCTATACGGATCACAAACTCACGACCCAGCTCGCGGGCAGTTTTTAGTAGTTCGGGAGCACTCACACCCTCTTCCAAAAAGACCTGCGTAATGCCATAGCGATCGCGCATATCAATCCACAGCAGGCTGCCTTTGTCGCGCACACGCTGCACCCAGCCGCTTAAAGTTACTACTTTGTTAACATCGGAAAGGCGCAATTCGCCACAAGTATGAGTTCTGAACATAGTGATCAATCCTTTAAGGTTTTGCGGCGCGAAATTACGAAAAAGAATGCAGGGGGCTCAGGTCGTTTAAAGATTTAGAGCATGTGAAGGTTAGAAACAGTTCATTAATTCTGTTTCATATAGAAAATCTCCCCAACTCGTTGAATATGATCAATTAAGATTTCCGATTCTAATTGATTAAAAACAGATAAATCAATGAGATAGGGTGTATTAAGTTCATCCAGCATCAGCCAAACTCGCTTCCTGATTGCTTCGTTCAAATCATCACCAACCAAACACAAATCAATATCGCTACCCTCTCTATAATTTCCCTTAGCCCTTGATCCGTAAATAATTACTTTTTCTATCTCAGGAAATGAAGCAAAAATTTTGTTAAAATTTGAACGTAAATCTTCATCTAATCCAAACATCAGATTTTGGTTTTCATGTGATTATAAAACGCTTTCAACAGCGGAAAATATTCTTCAACGATGTTTTTATATTCCTGCTCTAAAATATTTTCCATATAAGTATGCACTGTCTTATTACGGCTTTCAATCATCTTCATCCAACTATTTCCATTTGATATCAGGCCTTTATTAAATGCTTCCCGAGTGGCTGATCTTGAACCTGTAATATTGGTGATACCTTCATATTCCAAAAAATCTTTCATCACTTTCCAGGCTATTTCATGTGTGAATTCAAAACGATGAATTGTCCCCTCTTTTTCCAAATCAGTTAATTTACCCTTCAATTCGACAGCTTTTTGGAGCTGTTCAAAAGCTTGTTCAAAATTCTGAAAACGCTGCTTCCAGCGAATAGCTGCTTCCATATTTTTAAAAAATTTAGTTCATCGAAATTAAAGCATTTACGGTAATTCTTCCTTACTTTTGTTTTGTATGCTTATTAATTGGGGAATATTGGGATTAGGCAAAGTAGCCGAAAAATTCGCTGCCGATTTGCTCCTTTCAAAGGATGCAAAACTTGTCGCAGTAGCTTCGCGTGATAAAACCAAAGCCGAAGCTTTTGGAAAAAAATTTCATGCGGTAAACTATTACGATTCTTATGATGCTTTGGTGCAAAACCCTGAAATTGATATAGTTTATATCGCCACACCACACAGTTTTCATTTTGAGCACTGTATGCTCTGCCTCAAAAATGGCAAATCCGTTCTCTGCGAAAAACCCATGGGAATGAATTTTGGCGAGGTGAATGCCATGATTGCAGAAGCAACAAAACGAAAACTATTCCTGATGGAAGCCATGTGGACGCGTTTTATTCCTGCAACTGAAAAATTGATCCATTTACTTCAGGAAAAAACAATCGGTGAAATATCCTATATCCGTGCCGACTTTGGATTTAAATCAACGGCAGCACCCGAAAGCAGGGTTTTCAACAAAGCCCTTGGTGGTGGTGCATTGCTGGATATTGGTATTTATCCGCTTTACCTCAGCCTGATCACGTTGGGAATTCCAACAGAAATCAAAGCAGTGGCCAGAAAAACAAATCAAGGTGTTGACATTTTTAGTGCACAGCTTTTAAGCTTTAACGATGGCGCAAAAGCAATTCTTGAATCAACAACAGAGGCTGATACTCCTGTTGAAGCCGTAATTTACGGAAGTAAAGGAACAATTAAGCTTTTCAGCAGATTTCATCATTGCGAGCGTATAGCGATTATTCGCCCTGGCAAAGCTGAAGAAATCATTCAGATACCCTATATCGGCAATGGCTATTTTCATGAAATAGAAGAAGTAAATCATTGTCTGCTTGCCGGTGCAAAAGAAAGCACTAAAATGCCGCATCAAATGAGCTTAAACCTCATCAAATTGATGGATAAAATCAGGAAGCAGACAGATTTACATTATCCTGCCGATGAAAAATTTAATAACTAGAAAAGGTCGCTAATTGATTTTTTCAAGCCACTTTTGGCAGTTCCACCTCCACATCTTTCAAAAAGTCGAGCTGATCGTAAAGTAATGGTGCCACACTTTCGACGGTTTCATAAAACATCGAACTTTTGCGGGTTTTTTCATCAATCAGATTGCTGCCAAAACCAATATAATTGAGCAGCATAATTAACAAACTTAAAATCAACATGCCCTTGAGCACGCCAAAAACTCCTCCAGCCAGTTTATTTAAAAACCCAAGCAACAAAATATCAATCACTTTTTCGAGTACTCTGCCCACAGTAACTACTCCAATCACCACCAAAATAAAGGTGAGCACAAAAGCGATAAGCGAGAGGTATTTTTTCCCAACATTGAAATATTCCACCAGAAACTCTGCTGTTACATCAGAAAAATACATGGCAGCATATATGCCCAGCACCAGCGCCGCAAGTGAGGCCAGTTCGATCACAAGACCTTTGGTGAAGCCCTTGTAGGCAAACCAAGCCAGCACAAGAGCAATAATTAAATCAATGTAATTCATAAAGTTATTTTTTAATGCGTCGTGTCAACTCTGTTGAAAACACAAATTCCTGTAATTCAGGATTTTCTTCTTCCAGAATAGTATGCATATCACCCTGCCACCACAGCTGTCCTTTATAAAGAAAACTAATCCGCTGTCCGATTTGCAGCACCGAATTCATATCATGTGTATTGATAACGGTAGTCATATCATATTCTTCCGTAATCTCGCTTATCAGCGCATCAATCACTTCAGCTGTTTTGGGATCAAGTCCCGAATTGGGCTCATCGCAAAACAGGTATTGCGGATTATTTGAAATAGCCCTGGCAATAGCCACACGTTTCATCATGCCGCCACTTATTTCAGAGGGATAAAGGTTGTTTACGTTTTCAAGATTCACCCGTTTAAGCACAAAATTGACACGATCAAGTTTCTCTTCCAGGCTCATAGTTGTGAACATATTAAGCGGAAACATCACATTTTGCTCCACATTAAAGGAATCAAACAATGCACCACCCTGAAATAACACGCCCATATCCTTGCGGATGTCTTTCTTTTTTTTCTCAGCCAAACGAGAAAAAGGTCTTTGGTCAAAAACAATTTCTCCTTCATCAGGATTAATAAGGCCAATACAGCTTTTCATCATCACGGTTTTTCCTGAACCACTTTGCCCGATGATCAGATTCGTTTTGCCTTTCTCGAAAATGGTACTTACATTTTTGAGCACCTGATTATCGCCAAAAGTCTTGGAAATATTTTTTACTTCTATCATATCAGCAATAATTGAGTGAGAATCAAATCAAAAAAGATAATTAAAATGCTGCTGTAAACCACAGCCTTTGTGCTTGCGGCACCAACTTCAACAGAGCCTCCTTTGATGTTGTAGCCCAAATAACCCGAAACAGAGGAAATGATGAATGCAAAAACCAACGTTTTGATGATGGCATAAGTTACTGTAAATGGCTCAAACCAGCTGCGCAAGCCCATGATAAAATCAGTGGAAGTGACCAATCCTGTAACAATACAAGCCATCCAGCCACCCCAAATTCCCAATACCATACTGAAAATTATAAGTACAGGATTGAAAAGCATACTGGCGGTGATTTTTGGAAGAATCAAATAGTTAGCCGGATTAACACCCATCACACGCAAAGCATCTATTTGCTCCGTAACACGCATTGTTCCAATTTCGGAAGCGATTCGCGAACCAACTTTTCCAGCTAAGATTAAACTGATAATCGTTGGCGAAAACTCCAAAATCATCATCTGTCGGGTTGTGAAACCTACCATAGTTAGTGGAATAAGCGGGGAATCGATATTATAGGCAGTCTGTATCGCAACAATAGCGCCCGTAAAAATAGATATGATTGCAACAATACCAATCGAATCGATTCCCAATCCTACAAATTCAATCATCAGCCGACTCCTGAAAACCGGTCCTTTATCAGGGCGCTTAAAAATTTCGACTAACAAAATGAGGTATTCTCCCAGCATTTTCAGCATATGCGAAGTTTTTTGGGTTTGTTTTAAGGGTTAAAAGTACAATTTTTTAATGCAAATGCTACTCCCATATTTTCTTTTGACTACAGTTTTTAAGCTTAACAAGAATTCTATCTAAAAATGAATTACTGTACTTTTGCCCTATGAAACGACTGGCAATTTTTGTTTCGGGCAGCGGAACCAATATGCAACGCATTGCAAACTATTTCAGTAGTCATCCCGATATTGAAGTAAGCCTTGTTGTATGCAACAATCCGGATGCGGGCGCAATTGCCAGAGCAGAATCGCTCGGTATTCCGTTGATGATGATTGACAAAAATAGTTTCAAAGATCCTGTTTCCCTGATTGAAAAGCTTTATAAAAGACAAATCGACTGGATTATCCTCGCCGGTTTTTTATGGTTGATTCCAAAAGCGCTTATTCAAGCTTATCCAAATAAAATTGTCAATATCCATCCCGCGCTTTTGCCTGCTTATGGCGGAAAAGGAATGTATGGTGAAAAAGTTCATCAGGCTGTGATCCATAATGGAGAAAAACAATCCGGCATTACCATTCATTTCGTGAATGAACTGTATGATGACGGTGCAATAATATTTCAACAACAACTTGAATTACAAGCTGATGAAACACCCGAAAGCCTTGCCAGGCGCATCCACGAGCTGGAATACAAACATTTTCCCGAAGTAATTGCTCAGCTGGTTCTAAAAAACTGAAATCTAAGCTCCAAAGGGCTCTTCCGGAATAACAATCCAACAGATAATGTAGGCCAGAATACCTGCACCACCCACAAGCGTAAACAAAACCCAAAGCAGTCGCACAATAGTGGGATCCATATTAAAATATTTGGCCATTCCGTTACATACACCTCCCAATACTTTATTGGTTGTTGAACGATACAAACGTCTTACATTACTCATAGTTCATGGTTTTTGACAGACGAAAATACACATTCTTTTTGTAATTTCGCCACAAACACTTACACATTGATTCCACAAAATATCGTTGCAAATATTCTTGAGTCGGCCCGCATCGAAGAGGTTGTGGGTGAGTTTGTAAGCCTCAAGCGCAGAGGTAGCAACCTGATCGGGCTTTGTCCGTTTCATCAGGAAAAAACACCTTCGTTTACGGTATCGCCATCAAAAGGAATTTTTAAGTGTTTTGGTTGCGGAAAAGCAGGAGATTCGGCGCGCTTCATTATGGAGCACGAACATTATTCCTATCCCGAAGCCTTGCGCTATCTGGCCAAAAAATACAATATCGAAATTGAAGAGCGTGAACCAACTGCCGAGGAATTGGTGGCACAGAATGCACGCGAAAGGATGTTTAATGTGAACACCTTTGCCCAGCAATACTTCAGCCAGGCACTTTTTGAAACGGATGAGGGTCGCTCGATCGGATTAAGCTATTTTAAAGAAAGAGATTTCAGAGAAGCTACAATCAAAAAGTTTCAGCTGGGCTACAATCCGGATGGCCGGGATATTTTTAGCAAACACGCCATTAAAAATGGTTATAGCATTGAAGCATTGCTGCAAACTGGACTCAGCACAGGCAACGAAGAACGTTTTTATGATCGTTTTCAGGCACGTGTGATCTTCCCTATTCACAACCTAACTGGAAAAGTGATTGGTTTTGGCGGGCGCATTTTACAGTCGGACAAATCGAAGGCGAAATACCTCAACTCACCCGAGTCAGAAATCTACAACAAAAGCAAAACGCTTTACGGGATTTATTTCGCCAAAAATGCCATTAGTCGTCAGGATCAATGTTTACTGGTCGAAGGCTACACCGATGTGATCAGTATGCATCAGGCTGGTATTGAAAATGTTGTGGCCAGTTCGGGCACCTCACTCACTATAGATCAAATACGTCTGGTGCGCCGCTATACGCAAAACATCACCATGTTGTATGATGGCGACAAAGCCGGCATCAGCGCTTCACTGCGTGGGACAGACATGATTTTGGAAGAAGGCATGAATGTGCGCGTGGTTGTGCTTCCCGAAGGGGAAGACCCTGATTCCTTTGTGCGCAAAAACCGTACTTCGGACGTTGAAACTTTTATTCAAAAGCAATCCAAAGATTTTATCAGTTTCAAAACCGACCTGCTTTTGAAAGAAAGCGCCAACGACCCCATCAAAAAAGCCGGTTTGGTAAAGGAAATCGTGCACACCATCTCGCTTATTCCCGATCCCATTTACCGTACGGTTTACATCAAAGAGTGCAGCCGCATGCTGGATGTGGCCGAAAACACCCTAATGAATGAGCTGAATAAGCTCTTGCGGCAAAAGCTGAAAAAAGATCTTGGAAATGCTATTCCAGAGCCTACTCCCGAGCAGCAACCGCAACAAGAAGAAGCCAAAAGTCCTGAGGACGATTTACCTCCCGGATATCATCAGGAACGCGAGCTGGTGAAATTACTATTGCACTATGCTGATGAGCAGATTACACAAGAAACACAAGATGAAGAAGGCTTTCCGGTTAAATACAGCGAATCATTGGCAGCTTATATGATCAATGATTTAAAAAACGATCAATTGCGCTTTCAGGACGCCACACATCAAAAAATATTGGACATCTTTACGCATTCGCTCGACGAAGGAACCATACCCGAAACACAAGTTTTTATTTCGAGTCCAGAGCCAGATATTGCGCTGCTATCAAGCGATTTATTAAGCTCACCTTATGAGCTGCACGACTGGAAACGGAAAAATATTTTTGTGAAAACAGAATTGGAAGTGCTACCTGTTATGCTGGACAATGCATTGCTGATGTACAAAAAAAGAATCCTGGAATCGCGCAGAGATCAAATCAATACACAACTAAAAACAGAAGCAAATCAGGAAACACAGCTTGCTATGATTCAGCAGAAAATGAAAATTGAAAAAAAACTGATTATCATCAATGGCATCCTGGGTTCTGTCATTACAAAATAGATCAAGCAGCCTAAAATCAAAACATAAAAAAACCGGAAACCCATTCTTTTGATCGAATCGACTTCCGGTTCAGCCTTCACCAGCCGTAGCTGAGTGAATTCTAGCAAGTTTCGCCAGCGGACTGTTCATTCGGGCTTTCGCCTCCTGTGTTGCCGCAATCGGATTTAGTTTTCTGTTTGTTGCCGTAGCAACGCCCTTACTCGCTTTCCATTTTTGCGTTTTGACAAATTTGACTCACTTTTCAGTTTGTCTTGTCATCGCATCAGGCTTTTTTTGATGCTCCTCAACGACAAAACGTTCCTTTCGGTGTGTTTTGCCTATTGATGTAGAAACATATAGAAGAACGCTTTTGCAAGTGGTCTTCAAGCTTCTTCATCATTGCCTGGTTTTTGCTCACTTGCTGACACAAATATAAGCAATCAAAGGCCTTTTGTCAAGATAAAATCGAGCTTTCTTATTCACTATCAATTAACAAGCGTTATTAACAATGGTTAATAACTCACGAATGACTTGTTAACGCTGCATTTTTCAACGTCTTTGTTTAAAAAAAAGTTTAAGCATACTACTACTTTCTTCTTCGAGCAAACCTTTTTGAGCCGCTGTTTTTGGATGAAGCAAGTTGCCAAAACGCATAAATCCGCCTTTAGCATCGCTGGCTGCCCACACTACTTTGGCAAACTGCGCTTGATACAGCGCTCCTGCACACATCGGGCAAGGCTCGAGGGTAACGTAAAGCGTGCATTCGCTGAGGTATTTGGCTCCAAAATGATTGGCAGCAGCAGTAATGGCAAGCATTTCGGCATGGGCCGTAACATCCTGCAATTGCTCTGTTTGGTTGTGCGCCCGCGCAATGATCGTATTGTTACAAACCACCACAGCACCAACCGGAACTTCACCTTCTG
>JAGYNM010000049.1 GCA_018399335.1 Bacteroidales bacterium
CACAATTAGTTTTCCACTGAAGTTTTCATCCTTGTCGGCCTGCGCATCAAGCTTAATGGTTCCAAAACTGCTTTTCAAATCCAGCTTTGATTCAAATGCTGTAATTTTTCCTTTGAAAGCAACGTTAAGCCTAAGCTTATCGGGTAGAACGATATTTTCCGGAATCGCCGGACCAGCAAGCATTTCAATATCTCTTTTCCCTGAAGTCACTTCCAGATTAGGAAAATTGTAGGAAGCTTTTTTGACTTCAGGTAATCCGGTGATACTGAAATCGGTTTTCAATACGGTTTCTTTACCGGTTCTTATCACCAGACTTTTGCCTGTCAGATTGTTCAACGGCCCGTTTATGGTTCCGATGATGTTTGTGGTATTGGAATTGTTTGCGAAAAAAGGCAGCTTAATCAGGTTGTTACTGAAATAGAGCGGATCGGAATTTTTGAAATTCACGTTTCGCATGACAAGTTTTAGCTTGCTAAATTCAAAATCCTGCGTGAAGGATTCAAGTGAAGGAAATTGCAAATAGAAATCGGCGTCAATAGTTGAGTTTGGTGTTATTAGCTTTAGTTTTTCTGTTGAAATGGAAATTTGATCCATTTTAAAATTTGTTTCCAGGTTGTTGATTTCAAATCCATGCTGATCAATAAGGCTTAATTGTTCAATAGCAATTTTGATAAGGTCTTGCTCATAATGAAAATCAGATGCATCCAGGTTCAGATGATTGAAATTCAGATATTTGGGGTTAAATTCATTTTTCGTGTCAACCGTATCGCCAAGCTGATAAACAAATATATTTTCAGTCATTTTCAAATGGTTGACTGTGACTTTCCAATCACTCCCGGAAGGAGAAATAGTATCTGAAACTTCCGAAATGGTTGAAGTTTCTATTTTGGAAGACTGGTAACGAATATCGCTTCCGGCCAGTGTTAATTGGTCAAATGCCAGCAGCTCTTTAGCTAAATCGATCGAAGCATCTTCGAGCACTAATTGGTCGATTACCGAAACAACAGACATTTCATTAACTGAATCAAGATAATTTACAGCAGAATTGCTGATCTGCAAACTTTTTGCTGAGATCATTGGTGGGATGCTTTCCGGATTATTTGCTTGTGTTTTGGTTGGTTCGCTCTTTTCGATAATTAGGGATAACCCACTCAAAAATAATTCATTAAATGCGTATAACGATTTTTCAGGAGCGATTTCCTGAACCCTGATAGCTGATTTTGTAACTGCTGCAAATACGCCCATTCCGCCATAAATATCATTGTAAGTAAACAATACGTTCTTTAGCTTCACTTTGTCGATGCTGAATGTCCATTTGGAAGGAGCAGCTGCTTTTTCAACCACCTGTTTGGTTGTGTCGCTAAATGATGTGAGCAGAAAATTGTAGTTGAACAAAGGATTGTTTTGGCTGCTGTAAAGCTTGATGGTAGCGTCTTCGAGCGTAAAGGAAGCTATGTTTATTTTGCTCGAAAGCAGATCATAAAGTGCAATATTCACTTTTACTAATCCCGCATAAAACAGCGTGTCGTATTGCGTATCTTCCAGGTAAATGCCTTCTAAAACAATGGCTTTCGGGAAGGAAATGCCAATATTTTTGATTTCTACTTTGGTATTGGTTTTGCCACTTACATAGGAAGCAGCATAATCAATGATTTTGTTTTGAACAGCAGGAATTTGGATAAGCAAACCAACCAAAACAATAAACATAACAATCCCCAGAGTAATCCAAAGGGCAACTTTTACAATACGTTTTATGATTTTACCTGGCTTACTCATTGAGTTTTTGACATAGAATATACGCATGCTAAGTTGCACACTTGCGCATGAATTTGTGTTACATAACTATTGTCAAGAGTTGTATGTTTCACACATTTGACCATAGATAAATGGAAGTATTCTGTGAGATATAAATGTGCAATTGCCATCAGCGGTAATGGACTATGGAGGGTTTTCCAATCTCAAAATCACGGAAGCCGAAATCGGTCAATTGAAAGGAATTAAGCTTGAAAATATTGTTCCCCTGACCCGGAATAACAGGATAAAAAGAAATGGAAACCTGAAAGGCATTCATCACCAGGTTGTCGTTTTTAATTAAAACTCCCAGCCCAATCTGCGCATACACTTTGCCGGCTTTGAAACCCTGTGTTGCATCACCGAGCATACCGAGCGAAACATTTAAAAAAGGTCCGAAATTAAACCCAATAAAATTCCAGGGTGCATAGGATTGCGTTTGCGATGTAAGAAGTAAGCGGCTTATGCCCGACAGAATTGGGCTGTAGAATCCCCTTAAGCCATAGTCGTTGTTGATGGTAAGACTATCGTAAGCAGTGCGATGAATTCCAATTATCACCTCCGGTTTTACAAACTGCCTGAATTTCCAGCGTCCGACTTCAATCAAATGCGTGAAATAATTTGCTCCTGCTCTAAAAACGCCCTGCTCAGCCTTTGAGGCGTGAACAAAGGTACCTAGTTCGAAATTGGAACTCAGGTAGCCCCATTTAAAGTAATTGCCTGAAGATAAACGCGCTCCGAAATAGAAACGACCTAAATTGTTTTTCTCCTGGTAGCCAGTCGTAATCCCAATCACTTTTCCGACAGGAACATCTTCTGTGATGCCAAACTTAAAAATATACTGATCCTTAACATACAAACGTGTTGAAATTCCGATGCTTGCCAGGTAGAAATTTTCATCGCGGTAAAACCGCAGTGTGTCAATTGATTCCGGAGGCTTTTCGATGAAACGGAGCCTCATCAAACGCGCAGCAGTAATAATTTTTGTAGATCGGTTATAGACCGACTCCCCACGAAAAACCGGCAGCGAACCTCCTGCCCAAAAATCCTGTGCGTTGTATTTATATCGCATGGTGTTGATGGTCCAAACAGAATCATTATGAAGATGTTGCGAAAAACTTATGCCTCCACCCCACTTTGCCAGAGGCGAAAAAAAAGGCCGGTCAAAAGCAATGCTTTTTATCTTGTTACCATACTCATCGGTGCCATATTGCAGGCTGGCATTAATATGGGTATTGTGGATATTGGGGACGAAATATTTTGTCCTGAAGGCAAAATCGCCGTTTGAGTGCGTTCGCACAAAGCCATTCTGAAAGCTATGGCCCAGGCCCAAAAGATTGTTTTCTCTAAGCGAGAAATACAGTCGCGAATCAGAGTAGGAACCTCCCGGAATCAAACTCCAGCTGTCCAATTCGCGGATAAAGACATCAACAGAATCGGTTGTTCCGGGCACTGCGAGGGTATAAAAGGATACGTCTGTAATAAAACTCATGCTGCGTACCAATCGTTCCGACTCCTGAATCAGCAGCGAGTCGTATTCCTGGTTTTTACTGATCAGCAACAGATTGCGGATGGTGTTGGAACGTGTTTTAATATGAAAATTATTACCTGCTCTTGTAAGAAAATTGAGTGAGCCACGTATGGTATCACCAATAGAAGTTCCAAACGGATCGAGGGCGATAATATTGATTTTCCGGATGGTTTTCCCTTCGAAAGAGCTATAGGGCTGTTGTACCAGTCTTCTTTGTTTAACTTTTTGCGTATGAGCGGGGGCAACAGGTTTATAGAAAATACGATACATTAATTTGGTGAAACGGCTTCGATCCGAATAGGTTTTGATATTCTCGTACAACAGGGTCGAATCTTTTGAGGATGGCGTTTCCTGTGCAAATGCTAAGCCATTTGTTATCAATAAAATAAGTAAACAAATTGTCGCGATTTTAACCACATTATTTCCTTTGTTAAGGCATTTAGCATTTATGGGATGTTGCAATTTTATTATTATCGGCCATGTTTACTTTTAATTGACTTCGATCTCATTTGTGAAAAGACTTAGTTTCACTTTTTTAGCTGTTAATCAGCGTTTTCTTTTGCTGGAAACACTTTCTAGAACCGATTTTAACACCTTAGGCCCGTGGACAACCAAATTTGCAACACCCAATTGTAAAATCAAGCCTAAAAACTTCCCGGGTTTACTGTTTGAGTTAGTGATTGAAAGAGCTTTATTCGAAAGAAAACCAGCAATTAAGGCAAGTCCGACGTTAAAAATATTTTCATAAAGTGAAGGAGAAGATCCAATTTTCTTGATGGTGTTTTTGATGAGATTTCCAGGCTTGAACTGTTCGTACGCCATTGAAAAGTCGTTATTCATCATTTCGAGATGTATAATTCTTTCTGTTTCAAGCAACTGAATTGCTTCGTTGAGTTCGGAACCTGTAGCTAATTTTTTCATATCAGTTTACTTAAATATTTGCCTAACCAGATAATCGCATACTTTCCGCTTGATCCACTTATGCAGCAGTAAATGCATGAGAATTCCCACAAGGGCATAAAATGCCGCAATCATAAAATATCCATAAAATATGTTCCCCATAATTTGACCCAGCCAATTGGCCAAGCCGAAGCTGAGGAAAAGCAGAAACATTAACAAGACAAAGAAAACCAGTGCGGGTGGTATCAAACCTGATATTACATCCGTTGTTTTGTGTAAGGTTTTAAGCTTTATCAAGTCAATTTCTGCCGCACCATAATTGATGGAACTTTTTAGCAGGGACTTTAATAAATTTATGTTATCATCCATGTTTTTAATGTTATATGATACATCGATCAGTCACTTTTGGGATGATTTAAAAGAACCATTGAATGTATAATTTCGCTGAGCAGATTTGGTTTATGGATTATCTATTCATTTTGGGTCAGCAAATTGAAAGTATTCGATAAATCCATTCATTCCTTTTGTTGTGCTTGTGAAATTTATGTTTTCAATGGTTCTTTTAGCTTTTCAACTGTTTAACTTTACTTAAAGCAAAGTGCATCTATACTTGCTTTGCGTCTTTTTCGAGTTTTTCCATCTTGACCAATTTTTTATCAGCAAAATTGGAGACTTCATCCTTTACCTTATCGATTTTTTCCGTAAAGCCATCAAGCAATTCGTTAAATGAATCCTTCATGTCATCCAAATAGTCCTCGCCTTTTCTGGTAATGCGTTTGCGTGTTTTTGATCCTTTAGCAGGAGCAAATAAAATCCCGATCAATACTCCGGTGGCTGCTCCGGCAATAACGCCTAACAAAACTTTTCCTGTACTCATATTATTTATTTTTATTTGTAATTAGATATTTATCTCCACAAAGGTCGACTACTGACCAAGGAAATACCTTACATAATTTTGGAAATCATTTACATCTTTCACATAATTGCTCCAAATTATTATTTGATTGCTGAATTTCAGTACAAATGAAATAATCTTCCGACAGCTTAAATGCTCAATTTACGTTTAATTAGAGTCTATTTCAGAAGCTTCCAACTTGATCACTAATTCTTGCTCATCTTCAGCATTATTTTGTTTTGTTGTAATATTTCATGGCTTCTGGCATAAACTGTTTTAGTTTTCTTATCCTGGTTTGATCAGAAGGGTGTGTGCTGAGAAATTCCGGAGGGCTTGCTCCGCCTGCGTTTGACATTCGTTCCCAAAAAGGTATCGCTTCCTGAGGATTATAACCTGCCATAGCCGCAAAAATCAATCCGTACTGATCGGCTTCGGTTTCCTGTTGCCGCGACCAGGGAAGCATCGCTCCTACCTGACTTCCAATGGCATAGGATTGTAAAAACAAGCTTTGGGTTTCCTGTGGTTTTTGCGACAAGGCCACTTGCAAAGCCATTCCTCCCAATTGTTGCATCATCGCCTGGCTCATCCGCTCGCTGCCATGCTTTGCGATGGCGTGAGCAATTTCGTGACCGACTACAATAGCAAGCGCGGTTTCGTTTTGAGCCACGGGAAGCAAACCTGTGTAAACAACCACTTTGCCGCCGGGCATACACCAGGCATTAACGGCTTTGTCTTCAACAGTATTAAACTCCCAGGCATAACCTTCAATTACCGATTGTTGTCCTTTACTGATGTAATAGTTTGTAATGGCATTGGAAATACGTCCTCCTACACGATCAACCATGGCGGCATCGCTGTTTCCAGATGGTTTTAGAACCTTATGATCGGATAAAAAGGCGTCATACTCGCTTGTAGCCATCATTTGCAGTTCCGATTCGGGAACTAAACTTAGCTGTTTACGACCAGTTACGAGGTTTAACGAACATCCGGCCATCAAAGTGGTGACGAAAAAAATAATCAAATATTTACCAGGCTGAAGTCGGAATTTAGAATTGATTTTCTTTAAATATAGCAAGGCTTGAATTGTTTTCATTTTTCATTTATTATGTTATTATCTGCTTTTGTCCATTAATCCGTATACTGTTCGAAAGTGGTATCCATAAACAGCATAAGTTACAGCTTCAATCAATAATTCAGGTTTTCGGAAGAGGGTCCAAATCAGAAACTTCCAGTATTCGCGCCTGCCATTGGTTGCTACTCCGATGATAAATAATGATTTAGCGAAAGCCGCCAGGTAATTTAACTGCACTTTCCCATTCCCGATTTTTGGTCGGTTGTAGTGCTTTAAGCATTGCCGTATTCGCTGATAGTAAGGTTTTGGCGAATAGATACCGGTAATTATTCTTTGATAGCCTTCAATCAGTTCCTCCCGATCCATTTTGGGGATAAAATTCATTGACTCATCTGTGTTATTGCCAGACAAGTCTGCAATCAGTCGGTTTTCAGCTTCAAGTCGTTTGTAAAGCTTAGTGTTTTTGGGTGCATTAAGCAGGCCAACCATGGCAGACACAATTCCACTTTGCTGGATAAAATCAATTTGCCGTTGAAAAATGGAAGGTGTGTCGCTGTCGAAGCCAACAATAAAACCTCCTGAAACCTGCATTCCGGCATTCTGTATTTTCTTAACGCTTTGCAGCAGGTCTCTGTTTTTATTCTGGGTTTTGTGGCATTCATGTAACGATTTTTCTTCCGGCGTTTCAATTCCTACAAAGGTGGATGTAAAACCAGTTTCCACCATCAGCTGCATTAGTTCTGCATCATCAGCAAGATTAATTGAAGTTTCTGTATTGAATTTGAATGGATAATTATGATCATGCATCCAGGTTTTCATGGCAGGAAGCAGCTTGTTTTTTATTTCATGCTTGTTTCCGATGAAATTGTCATCAACAATTAATACCGAACCTCTCCAGTTCAATTTGTAGAGTGCATCCAGTTCATTTAAAATCTGTTGCGAAGTTTTCATTCTGACCTTATGCCCCAAAAGCGTTGTGATTTCGCAAAAATCGCAGGCAAAAGGACATCCCCTTGAAACCTGGATATTCATAAAAGCATAGTCTTTTGCCGAAAGCAAATGGTAGTCGGGAACAGGAGTTGTTGTGATATCGGCAAATTCACTGGTTTCATAGACATGCTGTGGTTTTTCCCCCGACTCGAGATCTTTGAGAAAAAGCGGCAGCGTAATCTCGGCTTCGTTCAGCACAAAATGATCAATCTGTGGATATTTGTCGTATTCCTGTGTGAAGAGTGGACCGCCGGCAACTACTTTAACCTTGTTTTTCGAACACTCTTCCAGCACTTTGTTTACAGATTCTTTCTGGATATACATAGCACTGATAAATACAAAATCGGCCCAGGCGATATCATCACTATGAAGTGAGCTTACATTCAGATCGACCAGTTTTTTGTTCCATGCTTTGGGTAGCATCGCCGAAATGGTAACCAGACCCAATGGAGGAACTGCTGCCTTTTTAGAAATAAAACGTAATACATGTGTGAAACTCCAGAAAGAATCAGGATATTTGGGATAAACCATCAATACATTCATAACATTCAATTTTTCCGGTTAAAATTTGCCGAAAGATAAATAATGAAGGAAGCTTTTTTGTTACAGATTTCCTGATATGTCTTACATAAATCACAGTTTTAGGGAACAATGATCCGGTATAAAAAAATGTGGGCATTACACCCACATTTAAAAAAAACCAAACCAACCAAAACAAAAATATTATTTGACTTTACAATTGTCTGTAATTCTGCATTTTTATTCCTTAAAAAAACCTTCGGCTTCTTCTTCTGTCGAGGAAAAACTTAGCTATTATTGCAACAACTGCAACTACCAGTAGTATATGAAATATTCCGCCAGTGCTGTATCCGATAAATCCAATTGCCCAGATGATAATCAGTATTGCTGCGATGATATACAGTAATTTTCCCATAATGCCAATTTGTTTTTGTATTATTCTTTACTATTTGTTGTAAAATCTGAGAAGGCTTTACCCAGTTCATCCATATCACGTTTAAATTCTGATTTGAATGACTGCCATTTATCTGTTTCTTTTTCGTTGTATTCGGCCAGTTCAATTTTAAGTTCATTGTTTCTTTCTTCTAATTCAGCAAGTTTTTTCTCAAGGAGCACTTTATTTGCCTGATTGGCATTTGCAATACTTGATCTTAATCCGGCAATTGTTCTTTCGTTGGCTGCAATTTGATTTTGAAATTCAATTCTGAATTGCTGAAACTCAGTGATTGAATCTTGAATTGCCTGATTTAAATCGATTTGTGCATCGATAACAGCTTCTTTAGCATCCAGTACATTGTCCTCTGCCTTTTCAATTTTCTTTGATGAGGAATTGCAACTTGTTAAAAAAAACCCGGCGAAAAAAATTGTTGCGGCCAGGGTAAATAATATTTTTTTCATTTTATCATGTATTAATTGTGCAATAATATCATTGCATCGTCAAAGGTATTGTCAGTAAGTCCTTTAGTTGTTACATAAATTTGAAAATGATTTACATGTTTCACAGTTTAACAGGCTGTAGTCAATACTGAGAAATATTTATTTATTAATTTCTCCAAATTCACTCTGCGGATGGGTTTTGAAATGTAATCATTACATCCGGCAGCTAACGACTTTTCCCTGTCGCCCGCTAATGCAAAGGCAGTTTGGGCAATGATTATAAGCCGGGTATTAAATTCTCTTATTTTTCGTGTTGTTTCATAACCATTCATCCCTGGCATTTTTATATCCATCAGAACTAAGTCAATGTCAGGATCGCGATGACAAAACTCAATTGCTTCAAATCCTGTTGATGCTAATGTGATTTTACCGGAAAACTTTTCAAGCATTTTAGTGATAAGCAATGCCGAAGTATTGTCATCCTCAACAAGCAAAATATTTAGTTGTCTGGTTTCAGTTTTTGTTGTTTTTACGAGTGCTGTTAGCTTGCTTAGGTTAATAGTTTTCGAAAGAGGAAGATTTGGAATAGTAAAATAGAAAGTAGCGCCTGAGGTATAGCCATTTTGATGCGAATTGTTCTCAACCCAGATTTTTCCACCCAGTATTTCTACATAAGCTTTTGATATTGAAAGACCAAGCCCTGCGCCTTCATAGTTTCGGGTCAAGGATTCGCTGCCTTGCCTGAAACGTTCAAAAATCATTTTTTTAATCTCGTCTGGAATTCCAATTCCTGAATCTTTTACATAAAACTCGAAAAAGTTGTCATTCTTTGTATAACCTATTTCAATGAAACCCTTAGAAGTAAACTTGATGGCGTTTTTAACCAAATTGCTTAATACCGCGTAGAGTTTTATACTATCTGTCTTAATAATTGACTCATTAGCAGGCAAATCACTTTTAAACGAAATGGTCAGATTCTTTTTCTCTGCTTCCAGGCTGAAGAAATTGCATATATCTTTAAGCTGAACTTTGATATCTATTTCGGATAAGTTTATCTCAGTTTCATTTGCTTCAATTTTTGAGATGCTAATGATGTCGTTTATGAGGTTGAGCAAGCGTGCACCACTTTTTTCGATTATGTTTATAAAGTTTTCCTGTTCACTCCCTGTGAGGTCTGCTGTTCGAAGCAGCTCAGTAAAGCCGAGTATGCCGTTCATGGGCGTTCGGATTTCGTGACTCATATTAGCCAGAAATGCTGATTTGAGCCTGTCGCTTTCTTCGGCCTTGTTTTTGGCTTTTATCAAATCATTTTCTAAAAGTTTACGCTTGGAAATATCCCTACAACTGGCATAAACCCAACCATTTGGAAGCAGAACAGCGTTTAGGTCAGCGTCTGTCAAACTTCCGTTTTTCTTCACTAGCTCAATTTCAGTATAGGAACTGCCTGATATGAATAGTTGCTGAAAGGTTTGCATGTATTCTTCTACCCTGGTTTTTGGCGAAATATCAGCAATTGTGAAGGACAGCAATTCTTCCTTTGAATAGCCCAGTAAATCCACTGCCTGCTTATTAACATAGATATATTTTCCAGTTTTATCGGTAATAAAAATTGCATCTGCCGAATTCTCGGTTATTGTCCTGAATTTTTCTTCACTTTCTACTGCTTGCTTTTTTATTTCCCAGTTTTGCGTATTATCGCGAATATTACATTGGATAACTTTGATTTTATTAGCTAGGTAAACATTGCTGATGAATTCGACATGAATTTCACCTCCATTAGAAGTTACAAGCGGCAAATCATCGTAGCGCACATATTCTTTTTGTTGCAATTCCAGAAATTTTACTTTATTCTCAAAAACATCCTTGAACGCTCCGATTTCCCAAATTGATTTTTCAATCAGATTTTGTTTCGAATAGCCAAGAAGCTTTATTAAGAAAGGATTAACGTCGACTATCTTGCCTGTTTCGGCATCGAGAATAAGAATTCCGTCTTTAGCCGATTCAAATAAGCGGCGGTAGCGGGTTTCAGAGGCAATTAATGCCTCCATCAATTTTGCAGCTTCTTCATTTTTAGCTGTATTCTCCAGATGATCCGATACTGCTGACTTATTCATGTTTACGTATGTTTGCGCAGTGCCTGCAATGCAAGAAGTATTACAGGCCTCAATTTTCTTATTCAGTTTATTGCCCTTTAATCCACATTTGAACCTATGTTGCCATGGCAGATGATATTGTCATAATGAACTGCCGTTTGGTAGATATTGATATAGCCATTGTAAACCAACCAGTTGTCGTAAGTGATATCCAATCCTCCATCCAGGTTTCTGATGGTGGTATAACTTTCGCCTGTCGTACCATTTACATGGCTTAGGGTTTTTGTTACAGGGCCTCCGCCAATGGTAGCAATCGAGCTTAGATTGATTGAAGCAGGATAGAATTCTCCGGCAATCGTGCCATCAAGTTTTATGGTAAGTAACGCGCTTCCGTTTACTCTTTTTTCAAACAATGCCGTTCCTGAAACACCAAAATCAGCTATGGTGATTAGTGGATAAGAAATACTGATGTCAGTAATTACATTTCCTCCAATATCGCCTTGCGCAAGTATCACACCGGATTCGGTGCTGCTTTTTACTACTTTTATAAAACCGTCGTAGGCAATAAGCTGCTCGTAGGTTAAAGTATTTACGCTGGTAGTGCTTGTTCCGGAAGCATCCACAGGATTAAGGGAAACTGCAACAGCGCCGCCTTCGGCAATGGTATTTGTGTAGAGCGCCGCCGGATGAGTTCCTGTTGGAGCACCATTAAGTTTTATAGTGATGGTGGAGGCAGTTTTGCTTGATTCAATAAAAGTGACAGTGCCTGTAACGCCCAAAACATCCTGAACCTTCAGGTCGTAACTTGTTTCACGGGCGGGATCTTCATCTTTTTTGCAACCGCTGGCAGGCATTATCAAAATTGCAGCAATAGCAATTAATAAAGCAGTGTATAATTTTCTTGTTGTAATCATTTTCTTAAAATTTATGTATTTCCCGCATCTGGCGGGTCAGTTGTAGTTTATTTCACTAAGGGTTTACTTAAATCGTAACATTTTGCAGACTATCCAGCACTCCAAATATCTTCAGCAACCAAATCACAAGAATGATTATAACAACTGCATTCAGAATATTTTTGATTGTTCGCTGCATGGGAATGAAGCTGTTTATCAGCCAGAGTATCACTCCAACACCAATAATGACGATAAGAATTGTTAAAACAGGCATAATGGTAGATTTTAGGTTTTTAACTTTATCTCACAAAGGTCAGGGGCAATCGCTTTAAAAATCTTACATATTTCTGAAGAATATTTACATTATTCACAGATTTTTAGAAGGTGCCTTGCTATTTTGTGAATAGTCGTTTTTTGTTGAAAGAATCAAGTGAGAAAACAAAACGAATCCTGTTTTTGAAAGGTCCGCTGGCCGACCTAACATTATTGGATACCAGCAAGGGAACATAAATCTCAAGCAAATTCCAAAATCCTGTTTTTAATCCAGCTTCAAAGAAAATTGGAGATTTATGGCCATTGACCAAAGTTTTTTCATTTAGAAGAATATTCATAAATGGTTTCAAGGGCAACCAGCTTACTTTTTCGGGCAAACTGCTTGTTAATGAAAGCGACACAAGCCAATTGCTGTATCCAAGACTATCATTCACGGGCGATACCAAAGCACCTTCGGAAGGGCTCATTTGGCGCGATCCTAAATTAGAAGGAAAAACGGCAAAACGATCGGGATAAGTTCCTTGAAAAAGATAAAGTTCATGACCACTTCTTCCGGCCGCTGATAAGCCGTAAAAAGGAATTTTTGGATCTTCTTTCAGCATCATTCCTGTAAAGAGCCTTACGTCAAGGCCTTTTTCTTCACCAAAATAACTTAATGTATATTGAAATTCGACTGAGGTTTTTTGGTAGGATTTTCCGGATTCAAAAGCTGCTGTAATTTTGAAAGGATTGATAAGACTTTTTTTCTCTAGCTGATATCCCACCTGGATAGTTGAATTCATGGCTGCTTTTTCCAGCTTTTCAATCTGATGAAGATTGGATGATCTAATAAAATTTCCATAGATTTTTTGTGAGATCGGGGAAGTCATGTCCTTTTTGCTGAAATACAAATCAATACCAGTTTTTAGTTTTTGATAGTTTTGCTTGCCCGGCGCCCCGAATTGCGCTCCTTCCAATGAAAGAGCCGCTTGTCTGATCCATTTTTGGTAAGGGATGATATTGTAAGTTAGCCTGCCGATGCCGGCCAAATCATTATTTCCGAAGGCATAAAACGGCAAGATGAAATATTCAAATGGTTTGGGGATTATAAATCCGTTGTGAAGTGCTAACCCAGCCATAAATCCATTTTCGCGGTTCCAGTTTATGGCCGGTAAAAACATCAAATTGTGTTTTTCGGGATCATCAACAGTAAGCAGCAACTGGGTTTTTATTGGGTCTGCCTTCGGGAAAAGGCCGGTTTTTTGGATGTTGTTGTCTATCCTGAAAATTTCTGGCGATAAATGTCCTGGATCTATTTTAACCGTTGAATAATCCCCTTCGGGAAGCTCAATCCATTGTTTACCCTCAAAGCCATCCACCCATTTATCAAAATAGTTGGAATCTCCCGCTGTGCCGCTAAGGTGCAATGGCGAAATCAGTTCTGCATTATTTTTTACGAGCAGTTGATTTTTTCGTAACCGAAGCATTTTATAATCAAGGCGTTTGGTGGTTCCCAACAGCTCATCAAAAAACCAGGTTAAATCTTTGTCGGTACTGTTTTCAAAACTGTTTCGTAAATCCTTTGGCCGGGGATGTTTGAAGATCCATTGTTGGTAATAATCGCGCATGGCGGCGTCAAAAACAGCATCGCCGTGGTAAGCGCGAAGGTAATTAAAGGCGTTTGTGGCTTTATTGTAAAGGATTATGCCATAATTCTTATCGCTGAATTCGGTGGCCGGCAGATCGATGGGCTGTTCGAGGTTATTTCGGGCTTGCACAAGCCATTCCAGCTCCTGCATTCTTTCGGCTGGTAAATGGTCGATATTGAAAAATCGGGCTAGTCTCCAGTCTTTTAAATTTACCTGCCAAAGCTTTTTGAGCGGATATTTATTTTTCATATAGCGGGCTGTATAAGCGCTCGTTATGCCTTCATCCATAAACGGATACTTTCGTTCATTGGATGCCAGCGCGCCGTAAAACCAGTTGTGAAAGATTTCGTGCGAAAGCACTTCATCAAGTGCGTAAGCGTCCTCGGCAATTCCAATCACGGTAATGCCCGGATATTCCATGCCATAGCCAGCGCTTAACGCACTTTGAACGGCTGTAAAATGCGAATAAGGATAGTCGCCAATTTTTTGGGAAGCCCATAGAATTGCATCATTCACATAATCCAGCGCATGTTTCCAGAGGTTCGACTGTCTGTTGGTAAACATCACCCAGGTAGTCACTTCTTTACTTGAATTTGGAAGTTTAATTTTTCCTTTCAATACATTAAACCGTTTGTCGGCAAACCAGGCAAAATCATGTACCCCAATAGCTCTGTATTGCAGCGTTTTCAACATTTTTGCTGAAGCCGGGAAAGGAACTCTCCCGAGGTGTGAGGCCTTTATCCAGGAAGTGTCGGCAGCAAGTTTTTCAAGTCTTTCATATTCCTGCTGATTTTGCAAAATTCCGGTTGCCCCAACAGTGTAATTGTCAGGTAATGTAATGCTTACATCAAAACTTCCAAACTCAGCATAAAATTCCCCCTGATCGAGATACGACATAGGATGCCAGCCATCCTGATCAAAAACCGCTGGCTTGGGAAACCACTGCGAAATTTGATAGGATTCTCCGATATGACCTAATCTGGAGGTTACGCCTTTGGGAATTTTTACGCGGAAAGGTGTTGTAATCAGTATGGTGTCGCCGGCTTTGAGTGCTTCATTAAGTTCAATCCGGCAAATATCGGGTTGACCTGAAATCAAATTCCATGAAACCTGATTGCCGTTCACTTTAAAATCCAGTGAATCAATAAAGCCACTCAATTCCGGATCATCGAATAATTTTGACTTTCCGTTGAGGCGCAAAATCTGTTTGGCTAAAGGGGTTTGGTTATTTGAATAGGCGTTTGGCCAAAGATGAAACCAGATATGGGTAAGTGAATGAGGAGAATGGTTGATGTACTCCATTTTTTCGAAGGCATCCAGTTGATGGAGTGTATCGTTGAGCGATACTGTAATGGTGTAATTGACCTCCTGCTGAAAATATTCCTGAGAGAAAACCGGAGGGCATGACATGCCAAAAACTATAAAAAAAACCAATACG
>JAGYNM010000005.1 GCA_018399335.1 Bacteroidales bacterium
ATAATCATCCCCTTTTATGCAGGTATGGCTTAAATAGATTCAGTCTAAATTCCAGATAAACCCTTTTCCCATGAAATCAGTTGAATTTGTGCTTCATGGTAATTTCCTTATTTCTTGTTTTACTTTGATTTTGTGTAACTTAACCATATTATTCATGTTGATTTTCTATCAAATAATTTACAAATAGAAAGCTTAGAAATGATTTATAAAAACTGAATCACGATTTTAAAAAAAAATCAAAGCTTCACCCTCAATTTAGATTAGCTATAAATTATACAAATTGCCATTTTACATTCATCATTACTGCTATATTTGCAGCACAAACTCAATGTTAAATTTTAAAAATCGACTGTTATGGCTTACAAAATCACTGAAGATTGCACAGCATGCGGCACTTGTATTGATGAATGTCCGGTTGATGCTATTTCTGAAGGCGATATCTATGTGATAGATCCTGATGTTTGCACCGATTGTGGTTCATGTGCAGATGTTTGTCCTGTTGAGGCAATTATACCAGAATAATTTCTGAAGAAGGCGACAACTGATCTCCTTTCTTGATTATGGCTGATTTATCAGCACAAAATTCTACAAGCCTGTGTCGTCACAGGCTTTTTTATTGTCTGCAACGGTTTTCGGTAGAATGATTCTTAATAAATTCCTACCTTTGTCCGCTGTACTTAAGTGCATATTTCATGGACAACTACACTTTTCTAAACGCTAATGATCCAGCAGTATTAGAGTCTCTCTATCAGCAATTTAAAAATAATCCTGATCAAATAGACCCTCAGTTGAGGCGTTTTTTTGAAGGCTTTGATTTTGCGGTGAAAGACTATAAAAGCCGACCTGGTGAAGCTTCTTTAACTACCGGAAAAGAGTTTAAGGTAATCAGCCTGATCGAAGATTATCGCAAACGTGGACATTTATTCACGAAAACGAATCCGGTTCGTAAACGCAGATCATACTCTCCAACGCTGGATATCAGCAATTACGGACTTTCGGAAACCGATCTGGATGTCGTGTTCGAAGCCGGAACAGAAGTTGGTCTCGGAGCAACAAGCCTGAGAAATATCATCAGCATGCTCGAGCAAACCTATTGCCGCTCGGTGGCAGTAGAATATGTGTATATCCGCAAAACTGAAATAGTAGCCTGGTTACGCAGTAAAATGGAAAAAGTGCGTAACACACCCAATTATCCGGTATCTGATAAAAAATATATACTCGATAAGCTTAACAGGGCGGTAAGTTTTGAAGGCTTTCTGCACAAAAAATTCCCCGGACAAAAACGTTTCTCCCTCGAAGGAGCCGAATCACTAATTCCGGCGCTGGAAGCGATAATGGAAAAAGGGTCAGACTTGGGAGTAGCCGAATTTGTGATCGGAATGGCTCACCGCGGCAGACTTAATGTGCTGGCAAATATCATGCGCAAACCCTACACGGATATTTTTAGTGAGTTCGACGGGAAAATGTATGAGGACGAAACTTTGCTTGGCGACGTGAAGTACCATTTAGGTTATACCGCCGAACGAAAAACCACGCGTGGTAAAACAGTAAAACTTACACTTGCCCCTAATCCGTCCCACCTCGAAGCAGTTGATCCAGTTGTGCAAGGAATCGCCCGTGCCAAAATTGATCAATACTACTCAGGAGATTACAGCAAAGTAACACCTATATTAATACACGGCGACGGTTCGATTTCCGGACAGGGAATTATTTATGAGATTGCGCAAATGTCGGAGCTTAATGGCTACCGCACCGGCGGAACCGTTCACCTTGTAATCAACAACCAAATCGGATTTACGACAGATTACCTTGACGGCCGGTCGAGCACCTACTCTACCGACGTTGCAAAAGTAACACAATCGCCTGTTTTTCATGTGAATGGTGATGATCCTGAAGCAGTTGTCTATGCCATTCAACTGGCTATGGAATTCAGGGAAAAATTCCATAAAGACGTTTACATCGATCTGCTCTGCTACCGTAAATATGGCCACAACGAAGGTGACGAGCCTCGCTTTACGCAGCCCATCTTATACAAAGTGATCGAAAAACATCCCAATCCAAAAATTATTTATGAAAAGCAGCTTTTGGATGAAGGAGTTGTAACGCAGGAAGAAATTAAGGCCTTGGAAGCCAAAAACCTCGAAAAACTGGAGGTTAGCCTTTCGGGAGCAAAAGAAAGAGAAAAATCTTTCATCAATAACTTTTTGGCCGATACCTGGAAAGGCATCAGAAAAGCTAATAAGGACGATTTTGAGAAAAAAACAAATACCGGCGTTGACAAAGCAATCTTACTTGACCTTGCCAAAAAAATAACAGCTCTTCCTAAGAACAAGAATTTCTTTAGAAAAACAAGTCGTTTGCAGGAGCAACGACACGATATGGTTTTCAAGGCCAATCAGCTCGACTGGGCAATGGGTGAGCTTCTGGCCTACGGCAGCCTGGTAAATGAAAAGCTTCCTGTACGCCTGAGTGGCCAGGATGTTGAAAGAGGAACTTTCTCGCATCGCCACGCCGTTTTAAGGGTTGAAGACTCTGAAGAACAATATGTTCCTCTAAATGCTGTAAGCAGTGATCAGGCTCCTTTTGAAATTTACAACTCGCCGCTTTCAGAATATGGTGTGCTGGGATTTGAATACGGTTACGCCTTAGCATCACCCGAAACGCTTACCATTTGGGAAGCTCAGTTTGGTGATTTTAATAATGGAGCTCAAATTATTTTCGATCAGTTTTTAAGCAGTGCCGAAGATAAATGGAATGTAATGAACGATTTAGTGGTACTGCTGCCACATGGATACGAAGGACAGGGGCCCGAACACAGTTCTGCCCGCATCGAACGCTTTTTGAGTTTGTGTGCCGAAAATAATATGCAAATTGCAAATTGTACTACCCCTGCAAACTTTTTCCATATCCTGCGAAGGCAATTAAAAAGACCCTTCCGTAAACCTTTGGTTATTTTTACTCCTAAAAGCCTTTTAAGACATCCAAAATGTGTTTCTCCAATTGAAGAATTTGAGGCTGGAACAGGATTTCAGGAGGTGATAGATGATGTTGCTGCTGATCCGTCGAAAATAGAAAAAGTTGTTTTTTGCTCGGGCAAAGTTTATTACGACTTGCTCGAAGAAAAAGAGCGTAAACAAGTTGAAACAATCGCTATTGTGCGCCTGGAACAATTGTACCCGCTCCCACGGAAGCAAATGCTGGCTGTTATCGATAAATACAAAAAGGCAAAAACTCACTTATGGGTTCAGGAAGAACCAATGAATATGGGGCCCTGGAAATACATTCATCATGAGTTTAAAGAAATCCCACTCAAACTGATTGCTCGTCCTGCCAGCGGAAGCCCGGCAACCGGATCACCAAAATTCCATGTGATCAGACAACAAAAAATCATCGACAAAACATTCGAAATGTGCGAATGTCCGTTTGTTGATAAGGAATGTGGCATGCTTTGTATCGGCAACAAATGGCGCTCGTTCGAACATGAATTGAAGGAATTGAATGTGGATAAAATTGACAGTAAGTTTCATAATGCAGAAAAAAAGCTGTAAAAAAATTTCATCACTATGGCTATCGAAATAAAAGTACCCAGCCCGGGAGAATCAATCAATGAAGTGCAACTGGCAAATTGGCTGGTTGAAGATGGATCATTCGTTGAAAAAGATCAGGATATTGCAGAAATTGATTCTGACAAAGCTACTTTAAGCATAGCTGCTGAAGAATCCGGTACAATCCATTTTAAAGCTTCAGCCGGAGATACCGTTGATGTTGGTGCTGTGATCGGAACTATCGATATTGATGCCAGTGCTCCTCAGCCCAATAAAGAATCAAAAAGTGATTCTGAAAAATCCGCAGTAAAGGAAGAAAAGGCCGTTAAAGAAACGAAAGAACAGCCTAAAACTGATGAAAAAGTTGATGATTCAAATGGAAAAACTCCACAAGAGCAAAAATTAAAACTGTCGCCCCTGGCCCGCAAACTGATGGAAAAGGAAAACATCAGCGAACAGGAACTAATGGATTTCTTTAAGCATTATCGTGTTGATACAAAAGATGTTAGTTTTTTCCAGGAAAATAAGGACAAACATAAAGCAGCACCATCTGCCCAATCTACAGTTCAAAATTCATGGGGAGGTGCTCGTGATGAAGACCGCAAAAAGATGAGTATGTTGCGCAAAAAACTCTCGCAGCGTCTTGTCTCCGTAAAAAATGAAACGGCTATGCTCACCACTTTCAATGAGGTGAACATGACCCCAATCATGGAAATCAGGAAAAAATACAAGGAAGTATTTAAGGAACAACATGATATCGGATTAGGATTCATGTCGTTTTTCACAAAAGCTGTCACCGAAGCTTTGCATCTGTTTCCCCAGGTGAACGCACAAATCGATGGGGACGAAATTGTTTATTTTGATTATGCGGATATCAGCATTGCTGTTTCCGGCCCAAAAGGTCTGGTTGTTCCTGTGGTTCGTAATGCTGAAACGATGAGTCTTGCAGCCATAGAACGTAAGATAAAAGAATTGGCAATAAAAGCCCGCGACAACAAGCTTAGCCTGGATGAGATGACTGGCGGAACATTTACCATTACCAACGGCGGTGTTTTCGGCTCTATGCTGTCCACTCCAATAATCAATCCTCCTCAATCAGCAATTCTTGGCATGCACAATATCGTGGAACGCCCAATTGCAGTTAACGGAAAAGTTGAAATTCATCCCATTATGTATGTGGCACTGAGCTACGACCACCGCATAATCGACGGACGAGAATCAGTTAGTTTTCTTGTAAAAGTAAAAGAACTACTCGAAAATCCGGTGAAGATGATGTTCGGCTCTAAAGATCCTCTGAAGTTTTACCGGGACTATAAGACATGGCAGAAAGAATCAGATTTTTGGTTTTAGGTTCGTGGATTGCAGGACCCAGCTATGCGCTTAAGGTTGCTCCTATGGGCAAAGTACTCATTGTCACTAACGCTAATGACATCGCCACATGGTATGCTCAGGGCGGCATTGCAGCTGTGATGTATAATCCGATTCCCACGAAAAACACATTCAGGACACCTTAAATGCAGGTAGCTACCTGAACGATGAAAAAATCGTGTGGATGACAATAACCGAACTAACTTCCAGCGGATTAAGGAGTTGATTGAGTGGGGAACGCATTTCGATACAGAATCTTCCGGAAAATATGCTCTGGCACGCGAAGGAGGTCATTCCGAAAAACGTGTTTTACATTTTCAGGATAAAACAGGGGCTGAAATTCAAAGGGCACTTATCGAAAAGGTGAGACAGCACCCTAATATTGAAATGCTGGAAAATCATTTCAGTATTGACCTGATTACCCAGCATCATTTGGGAAAAATCGTCAGAAGGTCGCACCCTGATATACAATGCTTTGGTGCATATGTTTTGAATCCAGACAAAGGAGAAATCATTACAGTTTTGGCAAAAACTACCATGATCGCAACAGGAGGTGCCGGCAATGTATATCAAACTACAACCAATCCGAAAATTGCTACCGGTGATGGAATTGCCATGCTCTATCGTGCTAAAGGAGTGGTAGATAATATGGAATTTATTCAGTTTCATCCTACTTCACTTTACAATCCAAAAGAAAAACCCTCTTTCCTGATCACTGAAGCACTTAGGGGGGCTGGTGCCGAGCTGAAAGACATTAATGGCAAGGAGTTTATGCAACGTTACGACAAACGTAAATCTCTTGCCCCACGCGATATTGTAGCCCGCGCAATCGACAACGAAATGAAATTATCTGGCAATGATCATGTTTACCTTGATGCCCGTCATATCGATGAATCAGAAATTATGCATCATTTCCCTACAATTTATGCTAAATGCCTGAGCATTGGCATTAATCTTACAAAAGAAATGATTCCGGTAGTTCCCGCAGCGCATTATATCTGCGGAGGCATCAAGACTGATGAACATGGTGCAACCAGCATCAAAAATGTATTTGCATCGGGAGAAGTTACTTCAACAGGTCTTCATGGCGCCAACAGACTGGCTTCGAATTCCTTACTTGAATCTATCGTTTTCTCACACAATGCAAGTGTAAAGGCTGTTGAACTGAAAAATATTACTGAAATCCAGCACAATATACCGGATTGGAATGCTGAAGGAACCGTAATGAATGAGGAAATGATTTTGATCACACAATCACGGAAAGAGTTACAAGGTGTGATGAGTAATTATGTGGGTATCGTTCGTTCAGATCTTCGCCTCAAGCGTGCCCTCGACAGACTCGAAATTTTAAACAGGGAAACTGAAGACCTGTATGAAAAATCGGTTCTAACCGTTCCGCTTTGTGAATTAAGAAATATGATCAATGTGGCATACCTGATAACTAAATTTGCACTTCAGCGGAAAGAAAGTATAGGGCTGCATTATTTGGTCAATTACGATAAAAATTAGTGTTATGGCTTTGATCAGAGCAGTAAATGGAATAAGTCCAAAATTTGGCAAAAATTGTTTTTTCGCCGAGAATGCAACAGTTGTGGGTGAAGTTGAAATGGGCGATAATTGCAGTGTGTGGTTCAATGCTGTGGTTCGGGGCGATGTACATTACATCAAGATTGGGGATAATGTCAACATTCAGGATGGCGCTGTTATTCATTGCACCTATAAAAAATCTCCCGTAAACATTGGAAATAATGTTTCCATTGCTCATAATGCCATTGTGCACGGCTGCACCATTCACGACAATGTGCTGATTGGCATGGGTGCCATTATCATGGACGATGCAGTAATTGAATCAAACTCAATTATTGCTGCCGGCGCATTAGTAGGCAAAAACGTAAGGGTTGAATCCGGCAGTGTTTACGCTGGTGTTCCGGCAAAAAAACTTAAATCCATTGATCAGTCATTACTTGAAGGAGAAGTAAATCGCATTGCCAGATCATACACCATGTATGCCTCCTGGCACGATGATAAAGTAAAACCCGTTTAATTAGTTTGTTTTCCCTAAATTTTGTTAATTCAAAGCTCTTTCGAGTCCAAACATTTATAGTTGGCATTTCGTTTGATATGCTATTCCACACAATTAATTATAATTTACTATGTCAATCTGGATAATTTTTGGATTTTTTATGTTGCTGAGCTGGCTTGTAAGCAGTCAGTTAAAGAGCAAGTTCAAGGCATTCAGTAAAATTCCTATCGCAAATGGAATGAGCGGAAGAGAAGTCGCTCAAAAAATGCTTTACGATAATGGTATCACTGATGTTCGAATATTGTCAGTAGAAGGAAGCTTGAGTGACCATTACAATCCGGTAAATAAAACTATTAACCTAAGCCGGGAAGTTTACGAAGGCCGAAGCGTTGCCGCCGCCGCTGTTGCCGCACACGAATGTAGCCATGCCGTGCAACACGCAACAGCCTATCACTGGCTTCAAATGCGAAGCACTTTGGTTCCAATTGTGAGCTTTAGTTCTAAGTGGGTGCAGTGGGTCTTACTCGCAGGAATATTGCTGTTGCAAAGTTTTCCGCAATTACTTTTAGCAGGAATCGTTTTATTTGCCTTGACGACTTTGTTCAGTTTTATAACCCTTCCCGTCGAAATTGATGCCAGTCGGAGGGCTTTGGTTTGGCTCAACAGCAGCGGAATAACCGATTACAACACACACCCAAAAGCCCAGGAAGCCCTGCGGTGGGCGGCTTACACCTATGTAGTTGCAGCTTTGTCATCTTTGGCAACATTATTGTACTATATAGCCATCTTCACAGGTGGAAGAAGATAACGAAGAATCATATATTAATCAATAACCTAAACTTTATTATTATGAAAATCAATCGTTTTTTAATTATGCTATTAATGATCGCAGGCGTAAGCCTGAGTTCATGTAAAAAAGATGACGACATCACAAATCCGGAGCCTACCTTATCCTTTAAAGGCGGAACGGGTTAGTATAACACCGATGTAACCATTACAACCGGCGAAATTTATCTTAGTTGGTTTACTGCAGCCTATAATCAGAAACAAACAGAAAACTGAAAAACTGCTGACAGTTACACGAACAATGTTGCTCAAACATTAATCGATTCAACCTCAATACCGAAGTTTTCTCAACTGAGATGAACATTAGTTTCCAGATCCAGCTTCAAAGTTTCTTATTGCAGGCTGTGGTGGTAACAGATGATGCTGGTCGCACAGCATCTGTTCTATTCAACATCGCTGTTGAAAACGCTATAAAAGTGGCTAAACATACAGTTGAACTGGGATCGTGGAATGACGTGAAATCAGGTTTCACAATGCAGGAAAACACTATCTTCAATGTTATCACAGCCGCTAATCAGGCAAAAGTTGATCTTTGTTTTCTACAAAGGTGAAAATAACCTTTAACACATTTGTTGCTCCTTGCTGATGTTTGCCTGAAAACAATTATCACCTTCAACACTGTAACAGCTGGGCAACCAGAAATGCAACAAGCTGTTTATCGGAACAGAAATGACAGCTGAAGAATTTGATGGCATTGGTGAATACTATGAATTCCCTGAATTTGTTGAAGCAGAAGCTGATACAAAAATCATAAATATGGTAAACGGTGATGTTGTATTCTTCAAAACACAGGCCGGAGCGCTGGGTTATATCAAAGTAGTTGATCTATACTCACGTGGCGACCTCGGAAAATTTGAAGTAATTGTAATGGAATAAACATTGATCAATTGATCAATTGTAAAAAACCAGCCCGCTAAAAAGCGGGCTTTTTTTTGCTCCAGGATTAGCATATCAGTAAGGCTCAAGCTTATAAAAACCATTATGTTACTAATAGCTGTTAAAATCTGTTTGGTCAACTAATACTATTGGGAACAGCTCCCAATTTCATACCTCACCTTCAAGTTTGTTCATCAAAATGAATGCTACACAATAACTTTCGAAAAGTGCATAGCGCGACAATTTTCAAGAAATACATCACCTATAGAGATTGAATTACAGCCCAGCTGAATGGGATTAATATTTGATGCATTGGATTGTGCCAACTATTCTGTAAAAAAACTTGTAAAAACATGCCAGGATAATCAAATTAACAATCATATTTACAGCAAATTGAATACCTTTCAACCAGCCCTGATTTTTATCAAATCCTTTACTAATCAAAATCCGGGCATAAAAAAAGCCGCCCTATAATAAGGACGGCTCACATATTTTAAAAGCTTGGGATTATATTCCCAGTTTGGTTTTAACTTTAGGAGTAACATCATCGGCACCTGTACCAATGTGAAGCAATACTCCAGTTGCAGAATCAATGATATAAGTATATCCATTCTCTGATCCAACATCTTCAATGGCCTTTTTTACCTTGTCAATCAGAGGTGTAAGCAGTTCATTTCTGCGTTCGCTGTAATCCATATCAGCATTTTGCTGAAAATCCTGAATTCTGGTTTGCAGATCTGTGAGTTCTTTTTCTTTCGACTGACGAATCAAATTCGACATGGTAGCCAGGTTAGTTTGATAGTCGGCGAGCTTGGTTTGGTACTCCGTTGCCATAGCACGCAATTCATTCTCGAGTTGTTGTTCAAACTGTACCAACTTGTTTTCAATGGTATCACGCTCGGGCATCATTCCCATAATTTCGTTAGAGTCGATGTAACCGATTTTAAGGGCTTGTGCTTGAGCAAAGCTACCTAAACCAACCAGTGCAATTACTAAAAATACTTTTGTTAAAATTTTCATTTTCTGATTTCTGGAGATTAATAATTCAATTTTGAGCCGCAAATGTAGAAAAATATTTCGAGAAAAGACCTAAAATTTCTGTTTGCCTTCAGGGCTTAACATGCTTTAACTGTTTATTTTCTGTCCTCGCGTCTAACCGTTTGCATCACATTGCCAATTTCGTCGAGCACATCGTCTGAGATATCAAATTTATCACTTGCATAAAGCATTGTTGCACCAGCCGACTTATCGAAGACAAAGGCATAATTCCGTGTTTCGGCAATTTCCTGAATGGCATTGAAAACTTTTTCCTGAATGGGTTGAACCAATTCGTTACGTTTCGTAAACAATTCACCTTCAGGACCAAAATATTTCATTTGAAGGTCTTTTACTTGCTGTTCTTTCTTAATGATTTCATCTTCACGTTTGCGTTTCATGTCTTCAGGCAAAAGAACAGATTCCGTTTGATAATCACGATACATTTTATCAACTATATCATACTGTGCTTTAATTTCCTTTTCCCATCGCTCAGAATACACATCCAACTCAGCCTGAGCATCTGTATATTCCGGAATATTATTCAAAATATATTCCGTATCTACGTATCCAAAGCGTTGATTTTGTGCCTGAACGGCGAGCAAACCCGCAAACATTAAAACGATCAGTGTAAGAAATGCTTTATTTTTCATAGCCTTTAGATTTTAAGTTTAAGTGGTTATTACCAAAAAGCCTGCCAAATTTTCTAATCGAGTGATTGGTTGATCGAGAAATGGAACTGACTTCCGTTAGCATTTGGGATTCCGGGAATTTCATCAAATCCGTAACCCCAATCCAGACCCAGAATACCAAACATGGGCAGGAATACCCTGATTCCGGCACCGGCCGATCTTTTCACATCAAAAGGATTAAAATTATCGAATCCTAACCATGAATTTCCTGCTTCAACAAAAGTGAGTGCATAAATTGTGGCACTTGGGTTGAGCGATAAAGGATAGCGCAATTCGAGAGTGTATTTGCTGTAAATATTCCCACCGATATTTCTGTCCTTATAATAAAAAGGTGTAATGGTTTCGTTACCGTATCCGCGCATACCGATAATTTCGCGACCGTCAAGGTTGTTATATCCCGATAGCCCGTCACCCCCCAGGTAGAATCGCTGGAATGGCGTAACGCCTATATCTTTGTTGTAATATCCCAAAAATCCAAACTTCAGTCGTGTAGCCAAAACAAGTTTAGGTATTGTTTCAACATAGAGCGAAGTGTTTAGTTTCCACTTGTGATACTCCACCCACTTATACTTTTCATTCTCATCAAGTGTTGTATAGTCTTTATCGCTAAAAGCAGAATATGGCGGTGTTACCTCAAGCGATAAATTGATATCAGATCCAGATCGGGGATAAATCGGCTGGCTAATAGAATTCCGTCCGAAGACAATATTGTAACTAAACACATTGAAGAAACCAGTTCCGGTTCCAACACTGAAAATCTGAGAATAGTTTTTCAAATCATATCGCATCAGATTGGCTGCCTGATAAAGGGTAAAAAAGTCATCAGGCCATCTTAAGCGCTTACCAATTCCAAGCGTGAAACCATCAATTTTAAAGGTAGCCCTATTAGTATCAGACTTGGGAAGGCCATTTGAGTATAAGGAATGATAATAAGAAACCGTCAGCGAAGTAGGCTTACGACCGCCAAGCCAGGGTTCTGTGAACGAGGCGCTATAACTCAGATAACCAGTACCATATGTTTGAAGCCTCAGCGAAAGTTTTTGTCCATCGCCCGAAGGAATTGGTCTCCAGGCATCTTTTTTCAAGATGTTTCTAAGTGAGAAATTATTGAATGACAAACCTAGCGTTCCGATTATTCTGCCATATCCCCAGCCACCACTCAATTCAATCTGGTCAGCAGAAGTTTCTTCAACTGTGTAAGAAATATCAACTGTTCCGTCTGCAGGATTGGGTTGAACATCGGGCGCAATAGTCTCAGGATTAAAATAGCGCAGCTGAGCCAACTCGCGTGTGGTGCGGATAATATCGGCGCGGCTGAACAACTGACCAGGCATAGTGCGCAATTCACGAATTACAACATGATCATTTGTTTTAGTATTTCCTTTGATAGATACATTACTGATGCGTGCCTGCTTTCCTTCCCTGATACGGATTTCGAGATCGATGGAATCGTTCTCAACCAAAACCTCGATGGGATCTGCCATAAAAAACAGATAACCGTCATCCATATACAACGAACTCACGTCCAATCCGTTAGGATTATACGTAAGGTTTGTGGTTAGCAATTCTTTGTTGTACACATCACCTGATTGAATTCCAAGCACAGAACCTAAAAATTCACTGTCGTATTTCGTATTGCCAACCCACTTTATGCTCCTGAAATAATAGCGTTCGCCTTCGTTGATCTTCAACTTAAGGCCAAGGCTGTTATCAGCTATTCTATAAACAGAATCATCAATTATACTTGCATCACGATAACCTTTTGCATTATATTTTTGAATGATAGCCTGCTTATCATCCTTAAAATTAGCCGGAATAAATTTCGAAGATTTAAAAATTCGCGGCCGAAAGTTTTCGGTAAAGTAAGTTTCAATCTGTCTGACAGCATTCAAAGGCCTCAGATTTATTGCTTCCCATGCGGTATTCACAACCAGCGGACCCAGAGGGTTTAACGGATTCAGCACTCCTCTCACCTTGGTTTCTTTCATAGCAGAAAGAACCTGATCGTCAGACAAATCCTTATTTCCTTCTACCAGTATTTCACCAATTTTGACCTTATTATTCTTTTCAACCTTAATCAGCATGTCGATATAATTCTCTCTGGTCGCGTCAGGAACTTGCTCAATCACAACCTTTGTGTCCAGATAACCTTTCTCGGCAAAGTGATCTACAATGATATCTCTGGTTCTTACAAAAAGATGGTCGGTAGCCACATCACCTCGTGTAAGGTTAATTTTCGTCCGAATATCATCTGCTTCTCCCTTTCGCAAACCTTCGAAAGAAAAGCGTGATACACGGGGACGTTCTTTAAGTTGAATTTCAAGAAAAATCAAATTTCCGGCTATCTCGGTTGCATAAATACCAACATCTTCAAACAATCCCTGATCCCAAAGCTTGCGAATGGCATCTGTTATCGGGTCGCCGGGAATTTTAATTTTCTGACCGACAGATAAACCCGAAAGCATGATTAACACATTCTGATCCAGGTATTTTACTCCATCCACTGTGATTCCACCAATTTCGTACTCTTGGGGTTTACTGTAATCAAAAGCTGAAAGGTCGGAACCAATCTGAATCTGAGCCTGAAGCAAAACAGAACTTAAAAGGCTAATGGTTACAAGTAAATAAAACAGCAAGTTACGTGCTTTCAACGGCAATTCTTTTCTCCTCATTCCTTATTATTTCTGCTTTGTAATTTGTTCACTGGTTTTCCCAAATCTGCGTTCGCGACATTGATAGTCGATAATGGCAGCATAAAGATCTTCCTTCCTGAATTCGGGCCAGAATTTTTTGCTAAAATACAGTTCGGCGTAGGCAATCTGCCACAGCATAAAGTTGCTCAGGCGTGTTTCGCCGCTTGTGCGTATCAGCAATTCCGGATCAGGCATCCCATGTGTAGTAAGCAAGCGCTCAATACATTGTTGGTCAACATCTTCCGATTTACATTCACCACGCTCAACCTCAGAAGCCAGTTTGCGAACTGCCTGGATAATTTCCCACCTGCTCGAATAGCTAAGTGCGAGTGTAAGTGTCATGCGATCGTTATGCTGCGTCTGTTCCATTGCCCTGAGCAAATGTTCTCTGTTGAGTTTGGGCAAACTTTCTAAATCCCCGATAGCATTCAATCGAATATTGTTCTTATTCAAAGTAACTACTTCATCCTTTATGGTTTGCAAAAGCAAACGCATCAACGCATTGACTTCGAAGCGGGGACGCGTCCAGTTTTCGGTCGAAAATGCGTAAAGTGTGAGGTATGAAACACCAAGTTCGGCAGCTGACTCAGCAGCTTCACGAACAGCTGTTACCCCATTCTGATGACCAAAAATTCTTGGTTTTCCCTTGCTTTTGGCCCATCTGCCATTGCCATCCATGATGATAGCAATGTGCTTTGGCAACCTTTCGAGGTCAACCTTTTCTTTTAAACTCGTATGTGTTTGCTCTGACATACAGTAGGTTCAGTGGTTAGTTTGATTAAAATTATCGCAACGTTGATTTCCAATCAGGTCAAATTTATAAGTGAGCGTAATCCCGGCATAGCTAAACCAATCATTGGTGCTTGCATCGCCGCGTTTCATGCCTTTATCAAAACTTCGTGTCGGATCAGCATATGGCATCTTCGAAGGCGGAAGCTCAGCATAAACAGTACTGATATCGTCAATATAATCCGTAAAAGTTTTGTGCATACGCCATTCCAGCGCAAGGCCAATACGTTTGCCAAGGCTGTATTTTACACCCGCTCCAAATGGGATTGAAAAAGACGTTTTGTTATAAGGTGCGGGTCCAAGTCGTTCGCCACTTGCTGGATCAATATCTTGCTGCCCTTCAGTTCCAATAGATTGCAAATCAGTACCATCAGGATGTTTAGGATTAAAAGAGAAAACCGAAAAACCACCAAAAATATAAGGTGTTACGTAATCTCTTTTACTTCCGGTGAAATAATCGAAAAAGTTAAATTCGGCTATCAAACTAAAGTCATTTACCTGCGTTTCAAAGGCAAGCGCCCTGGTCTCGTTGAACTTAACCACAGCATCATCACCAATAAGTTTTCCCATTGTAAAACTTGCTCTGAAAGCCCAGCGCGTGTTTGGATTATACCTGGCTATCAATCCATAAGCCGGCTCGGGCTGACTAAATTGCTTGGCAGGATTTATATCCCCAACGTAATAATTTACGCCACCAAACAAACCCACTTCCAAGTCCTGTGCCTGCTGTATGAAAGGAAGAAATAACAATAATCCGATCAATTTTAACCCCAAAAAACTTTTATGATTTTCCTTCATAATGTCTATTTCCGCCACACAAGTTGACTTCTAAAACAAAAATCGCTGATTCACAATTTATTGTCAACTTTAGCGGTTTGCAAAATTATCATTTTTTTTCAACTCTCCGCTTCATTAATTTCTGATATCCAGCCCCCACAAAAGCTTATCTCTGATCGTACCAAAAAAATCTTTGCCTTCCATCACAACCATATTCAGTGCAAAAGGCGCTTTTCTGATCACAATATCCACCGAATCAGTCATATCAGCCATCCGCGAGTCCATGCTCAAAGTGTAAGAAGTGTGGCGACCAACTACCCTCAGTTTAATCAAGCTATCGTCGGGTATAACGATAGGTCGCACGCTTAAATTGTGTGTTGCAATAGGCGTGATTACAAAACTTGAAGATTGTGGTGCTAAAATTGGTCCTCCTGCACTCAATGAATAAGCCGTGGATCCAGTTGGCGTGGCAACAATCAATCCGTCAGCCCAATAGGCATTCACAAACAAATCATCCACATAAACCTGTACCACAATCAATGAGGTGGTTTCTTTTCTGAAAACCGTGAGCTCATTTAAGGCATAATTAACTACCGGAAACAGGTGATCGGGTTTTTCCAGGGATAAAAGGCTGCGTTTTTCGAGTGTATAATTTCCTTTAATAACTTGATTAACTGCTGTTTCGATTTCATTTTTTGATATACTAGACAAAAACCCCAACCTACCCATATTGATACCTAAAACCGGAATCCCCGATTCTCTTATCAAAGGCAGCGTGTCAAGTAAGGTGCCATCGCCTCCAATTGAAAAAACCATATCAGCCCCGGCGACCAACTCCTGATGCGTTTCGAAAACCTTCACATCATTCGAAGGAAAAATATAAGGTTTGGTTAGTTCAAAAAATGGCTTATAAACCATTAAATCAACATTATGCTGAAGCAAACCCTCCACAAGCTGCTTCAGAAAAGGTGTGCGATCACCACTAAAACTCTTTCCAAATAGTGCAATTGTCATTATTTAAGAAATTGGTCCACATGCCGCAAGGTTACGAATTTTAATGCCTCTAAATCCTGATTTAACATTTTTTACACTCTTTGAGGTTCCAAATTAAGTCATCACAAATTTTTATAAAACCCTAACTGCCATAATATCCGCACCGTATTCAAATTTGTAGGATTATATCGGAGCCATAAAATGAATAAAAAAACCAAATTCGTTCAATCGATTTCGGGAATATTCAAACCTGAAAACCATATCGTAATAAGTTACCAAATCCAATCCCAGTCCTGTTCCTATCAACAATTCGTTGTTCATAGGGTTTAAAGGCTCCGGAATCATTGCGCCGGCATATCCCAAATCAAGAAACACATTCAAATAAAGGGCATAATGAATCTTACTGAATTTTTCGGTAGGAATAAGCGGCAGATTGCGAACCTTGGGTTTAATGACATTGAATTTCAGGTTGTTTTTAAAGATCCCAAAATTATCGCCGTCAATCACATACAACTCATACGAACGCACAAAATCGTTCTGAAACCCAAGAGCCCTGCGCAAATAATACGGTTGGGTATTCCCTCCGGAGAATTTTGCAGTGAGGTTTGAGGCCCAAAACCAACGACCTTTTATCGGAGTGTACCAATCAAAAGTAGTTTTTACGTACTGAAAATCAGGTGATGTATTGGTAATGCCAAAACCAGACTTTGAAAATTCAAAATCAAAATAGTTGCCTTTTAGCGGATAGGATTTGCTATCGCGGTAATCGTGTTTAAAAATGTACTGAAGCGAGATAAAGGCAGACTTATTACCCGACATTGCCATGAAATCCGGATTCAATTTAGTTAGCGTATCTGCAAAACTGTATTGCTCGTAGCCCAGATATAAAAAATGCGAATGCCGATAACCAATACGGTAGCTGAAAAGGGTTTTAAAAAAAAGCTTCTCTTGTGCATAACCTGCTTCATTCTTATAAAACAACTGCTCATTACCAACGGTTTCATAAGGTATTTCCCTACTTCGGGAATAGCCAGCGTCGAATCCAATTCCGATATTCTGTTTCGAAGTGAGGTAGGGGATTTCATAAAACAATGAATAATTTTGGTTGTATCCGGCTCGTAACAAAAGCTTCAGCTGCTCCATTCTGCCTCTGAAGTTATTGTGCGTGATAAAAACGCCATAATTCACCCGGTTAAAATCTTTGGTTTGCCACCAGGCATTGAAGTTGCGGTCAGCCAGTTCAAAAATTGGCAAGGGCCATACATACCAGCGTTCTATCAATCTGATTTTTATATTTATAACGCTAGCTTTCAGCTCATCTGGTACGAGATCAAGGTAAACAAAATTAAAAAGAGACCGGTTTAAGAGGTTTTCGCGTGACAAATCAGCGAGTCGACATAAATCTGAAAAGGCAAGTTGTTGCCCTGTATGAAACTCCAACTCACGAATAATAATTTTATCGCGCGTAACTCCATTTCCTTCTATGGAAACAGAACCAACACTTACAATTTTTGCATCAGTTTCATCACACTTATAGCTGTCTCCAATAACACTCACCTGAGCATCGACACTTGTGATCAGAATAAACGCAATAAACAGTAAGGCAAAATATCTCATATATTCAGATACTTCATCAGCGATTCATAGCGATCGCGCATATCATCCTGATCGGAATTCTCACTATAGAAAGCCACAATTTGATATTGAAAACGATTAAATGTTTGCAGGATGGGTTCAATATTTATTTTGTTTACTTTCAGCGAAACCTGCAGCAATGAGGAGTCTTCGTCCGATCGAGTGAAAACGCTCAGGATTTTTGCATCATTATCTTCCACCAGCCGCGCAATTTCCGACAACATATAACTGATAGCAGGCATCTCAAGCACAATTACACCGCCAGGTTCGGCCAAAGCATAAGCCTGGGCAAAATGCTCCAGCAGCGATTGCAAAGTGATGCATCCGAGGTAATTCTGGTGCTCATCCAAAACGGGTATCAAGCTAAGTTTAAAATCGTCCATCACCTTAAGCGCATCAAATATATGCTGATATTCATATACATACGGATTATTCAACGACAAGTTGTGGCTGCCTATAGGCTCGTCCAGCTGATTAAAATCATATATATCAAATTCGGAAAGAAGTCCCAAAAATCGTGATTCGTTCACAATCGGAACATGCATTACCCTCAGGTCTTCCATCCAGCTAAGTGCGGTTCGGGCCGTATCGCTCGTTCGCAAAGGCAAAACGCCATCAGTAATCAAGTGTTTGGCTATCATTGTATTTTATTGTTTCGTGTCGTCGTCTGTTAACATATTCAGGTAATTAGTATATCTGAAAGCAGCAATTTCGCCTTTTTCGAGTGCCTCTTTCACTGCGCATCCGGGCTCATGCCTGTGCGTACAATTTGCAAAACGACATAGTGCCATACGATCGCGCATTTCAGGAAAACGCTGTGCAAGCGTTTCTTTTTCAAGTTCATAAAGCCCAAATTCTTTGATTCCGGGGGTATCAACAATCCATCCGCCAAAACTTAGTTGGTGCATTTCGGCGAATGTAGTTGTGTGTTTTCCCTTGGAATGGTATTCCGAAATATCACCAATTCTAAGGTTTAGATTCGGGTCGAGCGCATTAATTAGTGCCGATTTCCCTACACCGGAATGGCCCGAAAAAAGACTTACTTTATCTTTCATCTGTTGCTTAAGCTCATCCAGACCAAAACCACTCACAGCAGAAACTTTAAGGCATGGATAGCCAATATTTTCATAGGCGGCAATCAATTCGTTCTGTTCGGCAATTTGCGTTTCATCCAAAAGATCGTATTTATTAAAAACAATTGAACCCGGCAGATGATATGCCTCTGCCGTTACCAGAAATCGATCAATAAAACCAGTTGAAGTTCTAGGGTTTTGAAGTGTTACAACAAGCAAGGCCTGATCCAGATTGGCTGCAATAATATGAGCCGCTTTTGATAAATTGGTCGCCTTTCGGATGATAAAATTTTTACGGTCTTCGATATGTTCTATAACAGCAGTTTCTTTCCCCTCTTCCAACCTGATTTCAACCAGATCGCCCACAGCCAGCGGATTTGTTGTACGGATGCCTTTTAACCTGTATTTCCCGCGCAGGCGACTCAATCGCAGCTGTCCGGAGTCTGTGTAAACAGTGTACCAGCTTCCGGTTGACCGGATAATTATACCTTTTTCCAATGTATTGATCATTGATGATGCAAATGTGTTGTTATGTCACAAATTGTAAACAGATAACAAACTGCTTATTGGACAAAAATAGTATTATTCTACCGGAAATCATTTCATCAAAAAAGCACTGCGACAGGAAATTAAAAAAATAATTGTACTTTTCTGAGAAATTGTATCTTTGAAGTGCTAATATTCACATCAAAAACAACCCTAATTATGGACCTCTTTAAGCTAATTAGTTATTTTCAAGCCCCAATTCTGGCGGCAATATTGATTCTATATCTCAACCGAAAATTCAAAATTGAATCTAATAAACAAATCTATAAAGCCTACGGGCTAGGCTTATTATCGATTGCCACCTTATTTTTTTTCGACCTCATTGTGGAAGCTTTAGGATATGACCAACTTAAAAACCTGAAGCGAAGTGGCTTTTACAGTTTCGCTATTATAGGATTTGGTTCTCAATTTGGAATTTTTATTGTATTACGTTATCTGTTCCTACCCTTAAAGCGTTTCAAATCTCCCCTGGATGGTATTATTTATGGCATGCTCATCGCCCTAGGCTTCAGCACAATTGCTGTTCCGCTTTTTGATATGGGATTGTTTGCCAGGCAGCCATCGCAGCTCTTACTTTATACTTTACCACTTGCATCCTTGCTTTTTGGTGTGATTTTAGGATTTTTTGTTGGCATGGGTAAATTCAGAAAAAACAGACTCATTGACTCCCTTACCGGTCTCGGCGCGGCCAGCTTTTTTATGGGGTTTTTCTATTTTGGTTACCTCACTTCCGAAAAAACAATCATGATTTTATATGGTATTGGTGTGTTTCTAATTGCACTTTTATTATTGATAAAAGCTACAAACATCAGACCTGATGAACCGAAAAAGCCGTAGCGAATTTAAATCGCCTTTTGATAACGCTTACCCGGCAAAGCTGTTAAAATTCCGTCAAATTCCAGATTAAGCAACACTGAAGCCATTCGCGATGCTGTGAATCCTGTTTTAATTAACAGCTGATCCAATTCCTGATAAGATTCGTTTTCAAATGCATCCATTATTGTTTGCTCATCCGGATTGAAAGCTCTGAATAGTTTGGTTTGGACAACCTTTCCTTTTTGAGGAGTTTCCCAACCCATCATATAGCGCAGATTAACAGCATGCTCCACCATTGCTGCCCTATTGGTTCTGATTAAAAAATTACATCCTTCGCTATAGGTATCTCCTACTCTTCCTGGAAAAGCAAAAACATCCCTGTTGTAAGAATTGGCAATATCGGCTGTAATCAAAGCCCCACCTTTCTTAGCCGATTCAACTACGATTAGTGCATCGATCATCCCCGCAACGATGCGATTTCTTTTGGGAAAATTCTCACGATCAGGATTGGTTTTGCTTACAAAATCTGTTACTAATCCGCCATTTTCCAACATTCTGGCAGCAAGATTTTTATTTGCTGCTGGATACAAACGATCCAGACCGTGAGCCAATACCCCAACAGTTGGCAGGTCGGCTTTTAACGCCGATCGGTGCGCGTAGGTATCAATCCCATATGCTAATCCGCTCACTACCAGCACACCTTCTCCTTTAAGTTCCTCGGTAAGTTGTTCGCACAAACGTTTTCCGTATTCGGTAGCATTACGGGTACCTACTATTCCGATCACACGATCAGCATTCAAATCGGCATTTCCCTGAAAATAAATCATCATAGGGTTATCAGCACAATGTTTCAGGCGGCGTGGGTAGTTTTTATCGAGATAAAAAAGTGGCGTGATTGTGTGTTTTTGAATAAACTTAAGCTCTTCTTCTGCTCTTCCAAGCACTTTTTGATTAAGCAACGCATTGATGGTGTGCTGACCAATTCCGGGAATTTTTTCCAGACTTCGTCTTTTCTCGCTGAAAACAGCTTCAGGACCACCACAATACGCAATAAGCTTTTTGCCGTTTACATCCCCAATTCCGGGAATGAGCGTGAGTCCGATTTGAAAAATGAGTTGGTCTGACATGGCCGCCAAAAATAAATGATTTATGCGATTTGACCTATCAGCAAAGGCAGAAAAATCTTGTACATTTGCGCTAAAACCATTTTTGCCAAAACAAAAAACCATATTATTCTGCCCACTAAACTGGGGTCTTGGACATGCCAGCCGCTCAGTTCCGATAATTCGTGTGTTTCAAAAAATGGGATTTCGGATTATCTTGGCTGCCGACAAAGCCCCTCTGGCATTTTTAAAGACACAATTTCCTGAATTGGAATGGATAAGGTTTAAAGGCTTCGACCCGCAATACGCCAAAGGAAAACAACAATTTTTAAAGCTTGCTTTTCAGCTTCCGATGGCGCTATGGTTTAATTATCAAGACAGGCGTTTTATCGCCAAGCTCCAACGAAAAACAAATATAGACCTCATCATTTCCGACAATCGTTTTGGCGCTTTTAGCAAAAAAATTCCCTCAGTAATCATCACCCATCAGCTTAACCTCCAAATGCCTAAATCTTTTAGATTATTTACTCCCTTAGCGAATAAGCTGAATCATACGCTTTTAAAGCAGTTCAGTCAATGCTGGATACCTGATTTTCAAGGGCAAAACCGACTTTCGGGTGAACTTTCCAATATTCCTAAAAACTTTATCCCAACAATTCATCTCGGAATTTTAAGTCGCTTTTTATCAGCAAAACCTGAGCCAACTAAAAAGGATATCGACTTGCTTGTAATCCTTTCCGGCCCGGAGCCACAGCGCAGCCAACTCGAAGAAAAAGTTATCAGGCAACTTGCTGAGGAAATAGGAAATTTTGTCATTCTCAGAGGACTGCCGCAATTACAAACCCAGGAAAAAATAAGCCACAACACCCGATTGCTTAATCATGCAACAGACGAATTATTTCTGGAACTGATTAACAGGGCTAAGCAAATTCTCTGTCGTGGCGGTTATTCAACCATCATGGATTTGGCAAACTTAAAACGCACGGCTTTGCTCGTACCAACACCAGGACAAACAGAACAGGAATATCTGGCGAAATACCTTTCCGGCAAAAGCCTGTTTACCTCTGTAAATCAAGATGATATTATCTTAAAGGACCTTTTGAACAATCCACAACCAAACGCATTAGCTTTCCCCGAAACCAGTGTAGAAAAACTGGAAGCTATTCTCCGGCAGCAGCTAGAATCATTAGGTATTTTGTAACTTTGCAGAATCATTCTAAATAAGCAATTTTATGCACATCCATAAGGATCTAAAAATGGCCGAAGTAATTCATATGAATCATCATCTTCTGCCAGTGCTCAACCGCTTCGATATTTTTCTCGGATTTGGCGAAAGAACCGTAGAAGCAGTTTGTATTGATCACAAAGTAAATGTTGATTTCTTCCTCGAAATCGTCAATACTTTTCACGATTCTTCTTATTTCCCGCTCAGGCATTTACAAAGTTTTAAGGCCAGCATGCTAATCGATTACCTTCAAAAAACGCATGCTTATTACCTTGATGTCAAAATTCCGGAAATCGGAAAATACATCAGTGAAATTGCACAAACTTCTGATTTTGAAGAAATCCACAGAAAACTACTTAAAGATTTTTTTGGTCAGTATCAGCACGAACTCACCAATCATATCAATAAAGAAGAGCAAGGCGTTTATCCCTATGTGCTGCGGCTTGAAAAAGCGTTGGAATCTGAAAATACAACTGTTGAAACACTCAAAGAACTCCAGCAATACTCTATCATGGAATATGAGGAGGATCATGACGATGTGGAGGCCAAGCTTTTCGATTTGAAAAATATCCTCATCAAATATTTGCCGCCTGTGCGCAACAACAAATTGCTCAATCTGATTGTGCATGAGATCTTTGAACTGGAACGCGACCTCAATAATCACGGACATATCGAAGACTTGATTTTAGTTCCTATTGTAGAAAATATGGAAAAAGACCTTCGTTCGCGTTACACAAAGCTTAGCTCCGATGTCTAATCGCCTTTGCATACTTTTGGTAGAGCCATCTTTCCTTATCCGTGAAGGCCTCAAAACCTTGCTTAGCAATCAGGGTCAGCCTTATCGGCTCGAAGAATTTGATGCGCCAGTAGACGATTTAGACAAGCTGATTAACCGAATCAATCCCGATTTGGTTTTAATAAATCCGAAACTTGTTATTCGGCTGGTGAGTTTGCCACGATACAGCGAAAACAATTTTGAACCTTATTACATCGGTTTAATCGAGCCTGGAACACCGGCACATATTCAAAGTAAATTTGATCAGATAATTTGGCTCGATGCCGAAAAATCTGAACTAAACAAGGTAATGGAGAAAGTGCTAAAGCATCTGCGAAACGGACAATCAGAACCCGAAAACACCAGTTTGAGCGAACGCGAGTTAAGTATTTTAAAACTGGTAGCATTAGGCCATACAAACAATGAAATTGCTGAAAAACTTTTTATAAGCGCTCATACAGTAATGACGCACCGAAAAAATATTACACGAAAACTAGGAATTAAAACCGTTTCGGGTTTGACTGTTTATGCCATTCTGAATCAACTTATTAAAATTGAAGAGATACAAGGTGCGGATTGAACAACGGAAACCTTTTGAGCACTAATTTATTTATTTGATGTAAATTTGCGCCCAATTCTTATTGCTAATCCATTTAAGATTTTTAACAGCAAATTTGTAAGAACTACACTGAAATAACGACATTAATAACAAGAACGGAATTAAGACTTTATGAAAACAGTAGGAATATTTTTTGGTTCCACTTCAGGAACAACCCGCGAAATAGCAGAAAAAATCCAGAAAGCTTTCGGAAAAGAGGCACATCTGCATAATATCAACCAGGCCGACATCAAAACCATTGATCAGTACGAAAACTTGATTTTTGGGACTTCGGCATGGGGTATTGGAGATATGCAGGACGATTGGGAAGACTTTATCGACAACCTGAGCGAAATAGATTTTAAAGGCAAAAAAGTTGCACTGTTTGGTTCAGGCGATCAGGAAGAATATCCCGAAAGCTTTGTTGATGGCCTAGGAACAATGTATTGCCGTCTGCCAGATAAGTCTGTAGTTGTTGGTGAATGGCCAAAAGACGGCTACAATTACTATTTTTCGTTGGCTGAAAAAGATGAAAAGTTTGTTGGTTTGGTTATCGATGAGCATAATCAGGCTGATCTTTCAGAGGAGCGTATCCAGAAGTGGGTGAAAGATCTCAAAAAAGCTTTCAATTAATTTACCTACATTAAGGTATTAAAAGCACTTAAAATAATTGCTTTATTTGCACTGTATATGACTAACATAAAAGTGTTTAGGGGAATCAAATTACTTATGGCCTTTGCCATCTTCTGGATGGTGATTGGTGATTTGATTACCTACCACCAGGAGGTTATGTTCGGTGTGAAACTTTTTGACGAACAAGATCCGTTTACCAAGCCGAAATCGCAGGAAGACGGAAAAACAGCAAGTTTCAAAGCACATAAAGGAAGTGACAAGCCGGACAACTTTCACAGTAGCCTGCTCTATGCTCGTATTGCTATACAAGACAATAAAATCACCAGACATTTTATTGCGTTTAGGTTTTTTCAGCTGCCTCCAAGTGCTTATATCTCCCTCCACAACAGCATTATTGGGCTTCGTGCACCACCTTTTCGTGAAGCATAATTTTTCTTAATGCTGAAAATGATTTTTTCAGTCATTTTTATTGGTGCGAACTTATAATTCAGGTTCGTACTGTTGCTATTCATTAAATTTTACACCTTATTATAATTATTATGAAAACATTCTTACTTTCATTAATTGCCATGCTTTTTATTGGCCTTTCTGCAAGCGCAAATCCCGTAAACGACTCGGTAAGCATGGGTTCCGGCTATGCCAATGATGTTTGGTACAGTTTCGAAAATGGTGTGGTTGCTACAGCAGACCGCAGCACCTGGGACATTGGCTTTTACACCAATCGCTGGAGTGCTGGCGTAATCATTAACGACGGCACAGGAACTGAACTGCTTACTTATGGCAACGGCGATACCTCCAGCTGGAACGCTATCGACACAACCGGAATGGCCGGATGGAAAAGGCTTTACAATTCTGATACCATCTGGGAAGATGGCGCTTTTAACCGCAATGCCTTAGGACATCCTGACTATGGCTGGGGCGTTTACAATATGGTTTCGCACGATGTGGTTGGCGATTCTATCTATATCATCAAACTGGCTAACGGAGCTTACAAAAAACTCTGGATCGAAAGCAAAAACAGTGTTAACAACACCTATATCTTTACTTATGCTAATCTGGATGGCTCCAATCAGTTCACCGAAACACTTGATGCTACTCCTTATGAATCAAAGCTGTTTGTATATTACAACCTTTCTATTGGCTCAGTGATTGATCGCGAACCAGCAAAAGACAGCTGGGATCTGTTGTTTAGCAGATATATGGGAACCGTTTTCGATAATGAAGGAAATCCGGCCAATTATGTTGTGGTTGGTGTATTGAACAATGTAGAAACGGGCGCAAATAAAAATCATCCTGTTTCGCCTGATTTTACTGAATGGTATGCCAAGCCAATGGAATTTCACAAAACCGTGATCGGCAGCGACTGGAAATATTTCGACATGAACACTTTCAGTTATTCTGTAACAGATTCACTGGTTTATTTTGTACAAAGTCTTTCGGGTGATATTTACAAATTTGTCCCGCTTTCGTTCTCAGGCCAAAGTGAAGGCAAAACTGTATTCACCCGCGAACTCATTTCTTTAGTTGATCTAACAGAACAAACTACTGAACAGGCCGTTAAGGTTTTTCCAAATCCAGCTTCGGATCAGATAAATATCCTGCTTCCCGGCTTTGAAAATGAGCTTGCTTCTATTCAGCTTTATGACCTGTCGGGCCGGATGTTGTCGGATCAGGAAACAAGACTTACCAATGGACAGATGAATTTTTCAGTGCAACAGTTTGAAGATGGCACTTACATCTTACAAGTAATCTCATCCGGAAAAGTTCATACACAACAATTGATTGTCAGATAACCCATGATTAGAAGCGTAAAGCTCTTACTATTCACACTGCTTGCTGGTTTTGCCCTTAAGGGACAAAGCCAGCAAGCAGGTATTTGGCTCAAAGACCAGCGTAATAATGAAGCCATTGCTTTTGCCCATGTGTTGTTCAAACCATTCGATGGAAGTAAAAGCCTTACCGGCCTTACTGATATGGAGGGTTATACAGCCAATCCCTTAACAAGGGCGGGCATTTTTACTGTCAGTTATGTTGGTTATCATACTTATACTGACACCATCCAGCCCAATGAAAGCAAACATGTTATGCTGCAATCGATGAGCATCAATATGGATGAAGTAGTGGTAACTGGTCAGTACACTCCACAAGCTGTCGATAAATCCATTTTCAGGGTAAAAGTGATTGGTGCACGAGAAATAGAACAAAAAGCTTCAAACAACCTGAGCGAACTGATGGCCACTGAGCTCAATATCCGCTCGATGAACGATGGTGCGCTTGGTTCCAGAATAACCTTGCAGGGACTGGGAGGCGAACATATCAAATTTCTGATCGATGGCGTGCCTGTTATTGGACGTATGAATGGCAATATTGATCTGAATCAGTTGAACCTGTATAATGTTGGCCACGTGGAGATTATCGAAGGCCCGATGTCAGTTATTTATGGAAGCAATGCGCTGGCTGGTGTAATCAATATCATCACCAAGGAAAACAATTATACCAGCTTACAAACCAATGCCGAAGCTTATACAGAATCGGTTGGCGTTTACAATTTCAATGCAGATATTTCTCTCAAAAAAAACCGCTGGAGCGGATCGCTGGCTGGAGCACGCAATTTTTTTGATGGGTTTAGTGTCGTTGATACCACGCGTTCAAAACGCTGGAAACCAAAACGACAGTACAATGCAGATGCAAGTCTGGCATACACCTACCAAGAATTACAAGCGCGTGTCACTGCATCCTACTTTAACGAAATGCTGCTCGATAAAGGAAACCTCTTGAGTCCTTATTTTGAGACTGCATTCGATAATCACTTTATCACCAACAGGTTTACCACAAAAGCGGATGTAAAAACCCGGCTTTTCAAAGACCGCTATTTGAATGTTTTGGCATCTTATGCTTATTACGACAGGGTGAAGAACAACTATTTTGTTGATCTCACCACGCTGGATAAACAACTCACCCTCAATCCCGAAGATCAGGACACCTCCAGTTTTGATCAATACCTGCTCCGAGCAGAATTTAGTAAAAGTACCGAAAATTCAGCTTTCAATTATCAGCTTGGGATTGATCTGAATTATGAAACAGGAACAGGCAAACGCATCTTAAATAAGGAACAGGCTTTGGGCGATTACGCTGCGTTTTTAAGTGTAAAAATAAAGCCAGCGCTGCGACTAATGCTTCAGCCTGGTTTACGTTATAGTTACAACACAAAGTATAAAGCGCCGCTGGTATATTCACTCAATGCACGCTACGAACTGGCAGAAGCGCTAAGCCTGCGAGCTTCTTATGCAAAAGGCTTTAGAGCACCTTCGCTCAAGGAACTTTATCTTGAATTCGTGGATGTGAACCATAATATTCGGGGAAACGAAAACCTCGAGGCCGAAGATTCGCAAAATCTTAATTTCTCTTTGCGCTATCACCACGAAAAACCCACCTATGATTACGGCGCAGAGCTTAGCCTCTTTTACAATAACATCAATAACAGTATAAGTCTGGCAACACTGGATGCAGCATCATCGCTTTACACCTATGTTAATGTTGACCAAATGATAACGCAAGGCTATCAGCTCAATTTTAACAACAGAATATATCCCTGGCTAGAGATAAAATTTGGGGCAGGACAAACCGGTCGTAATCAGATTTTCGATCAACTTACTGATAATGAAATGGTGTGGTCAACTGATGTGATGACTCAACTCAATTACCTCTGGCGTAAAACCGATCTGCGATTTAACGTCTTTTACAAATACAACGGAGAATATCCCGAAGTATTTATAGGTACTGATGATCAAGTTTTTAAAACAATTGTTTCGGCTTTCCACACCATGGATCTTTCTGTGAGCAAACAGTTCTGGAAAAATAATATCACCTTGCAGGCGGGTGTAAAAAACCTGTTCGACAATACAAATATCGATATTAAAGGCGATACTGGAAGCGGAGGAATACATGCTGGTGGAGGCACCTCAAGCCCTGTTGGCTGGGGACGAACCTTTTTTGTACGGTTAAATATTTCCTTTAAAAAGTTTAATTGATGCGCAACATTTTTCTGATATTACTGGTTTTTCCTCTGTTATTCACTTCTTGTTTTAAGGATGATGAACGCGTGACACCCTACGACAGGGGAAATAAAATCACTGCAGTGATTCCAATGACAGCGATCGAAAATGGAAATGATATCAGGCTCTATAAAAATCAGGTTTACTACAAACTAAGCGATTCGGCCATAGTAAGCAGCAACGACAAAACCTCCTGGGATCTTGCTTTTGATGCTTCTGACGAAGGCTCAATAATCTGGCTCAACACTGCCAACTTTATGCTGGCAGGTGAAACCGAGACAACAAATCTATCAGAGGTAAATTCAGCGGCCGGATTAGCTATGAATTTTGATCCTTCGAGCGGCAATCCTGATTCTACTATACTGAGAAACTGGATATCGATCAATGAAACCGACACCAGTTATTCCGAAAAGGTTTTTGTAATCGACAGAGGTTATGATGAAGCCGGCACTTTGCTGGGCTACAGAAAAATAAAGTTCGACAGCCTGGTAAACGACACTTACTATTTCACTTATGCCAATCTTAATAACACTGAAATAACCCAGGCTTCTGTTAGCAAACAACAAGGATACAACAAAGTTTATTTTTCATTTGAAACTGGCCAACAGCTGCAGCCCGAACCAGCACAAACGGCTTATGATCTGCTCTTTACGCAATACACCACTTTGTTGTTTACCAATGAAGGCGATCCTTACCCCTATCTCGTTACTGGTGTGTTGCTCAACCCTTTTGCCACAGAAGTGGCTTTCGACAGCACCTATCTTTTTGATGAGCTTGATTTGGTTTCTGCATCAAATTTGCTTTACACCACTCAGGCTGATCGCATTGGCTATAACTGGAAAGATGTGGAAGGAGATGTGGAAAGTGGGGTGGTTAATTATGTGGTGAAACCAGAATGGAATTATATCATCCGCACACAAAATGGCGAATCATTTAAAATGCGTTTCGTTTCATTTTATGATCAACAAGGCGTGAAAGGCTTTCCTACGATAGAGTTTCAGCGACTTTGAGATTGACACAGCACTGACCTTTAATCAAAGCTAATTGTGTTAGATTCTTCTTTGAGAATGTCGGCCTGACTTCCCGAAAAGGATTTTTCCTTTACTTTTGTCCAAAAATAACTGCTCATGTTAAATTTCATTGTTTGGAATGTCTCGCCCGAGATATTCAGTTTTCCGGATTGGCTGCCATTATTGGGAGGTCGAGGCGTTAGATGGTACGGTGCTCTTTTCGCGGCTTCTTTTGTAGTTGGCTATTACATTATGCAAAAGATTTTTGAGCGCGAAAAAATTGGCATTAAGGTGCTGGATCAGCTTTCTACTTATATGATCGTTGCTACTGTGGTAGGTGCTCGTCTGGGACATTGTTTGTTTTACGAACCAGCCTATTATCTGGCTAACCCAATCGAAATCCTCAAAGTGTGGGAAGGCGGTTTGGCCAGTCATGGTGCGGCAATCGGGATTATTATTGCTTTGTATTTCTTTAGCAGAAAACAGCAGAAAACAATCATCTGGACACTGGATCGTGTGGTAATCGTGGTAGCATTGGCAGGCTTTTTTATCCGGACAGGCAATCTGATGAACTCCGAAATTTTTGGACATATCACTACACTTCCATGGGGTTTTGAGTTTGTAAGAGCTTCTGATCCAGCATTGAGAACGGATCCACGCCATCCAACTCAGCTCTATGAAGGGCTATTTTACCTGGCCACATTTTTCTTTTTATACCGGAGCTATTTTAAAAAAGACATGGGTCAGAAACAACCCGGCTACATATTTGGTATTTTCCTGATTGCCATTTTTGGATCACGCCTGTTTATCGAATTCCTGAAAGAACCTCAGGTGGGATTCGAAGCTAATATGGCACTAAATATGGGTCAGCTGTTAAGCATTCCTTTTATTATTGGAGGAATACTTATCTGGTACAACGGCTGGAAAAAACGAAAAGTTTAAACATAAAAAAATCCCTGCCACACACATGACAGGGATTTTTTTTATTCTAAAAACTTCCTATTGAAATCCCATCAATTGCATCTGACTTACAAAGGCTTCATCCAGTTCTGTAGCCAGATCTTTTTGTCCATACTGTGAGGCAAGCTGTGATAAGCGCTGCAAAACAGCAAGAGCTTCCTGCATCGATTGATCATAATACCCTTCGAAACGACTGCTGAGACTGCCATAATATCCAAGATCTTCGAGATATCTGTCAGAAAGTGTACGCAAAACAGCAACAGCTTTTTCAGTGGCTCCGGCTTCAAAATAAATCTCGACCCAGGGCAACATATAAAAGTCGAAAGTGATCTTTTCGTGTGGGAAAAACTCCAGACTTTTATCCAATACCATAACAGCCGAATCAGCCTTTCCCTCATTTAGCAGGGCCTGCGCAAGGCGCATATAGCTTTGTTTGGCCATGGTAGAGTTACGATAACTTTCGCGATCAACAGTAACTTTCGGATCATTCAGGTTACCCCATTTGGCTTTGTTGACAAGTAAGTCATACGAACCATCAGTATAAACCCCTCCCAGGTTTTTGTAGTACTCTTTCGCTTTTACCGGCATAAACCGATAAACGACACCTTCCATATGGCAATATTCATCAACATTTAGCACCTTGCTCACACTGTTGGGATTGGCAAAGTAGATCGGACGTTCCCAGTTATTGGATGCAATCAAATCAAGCAGCATCAAATCATTCTTATACAAAGCACTTTGCCGGATGTCCCAAACGATCTCATCCACAATCTGATCGTGCATGCTTTCGGGAACTGTGCCACTTCTTATAACAGCTTCTTTGTCGATCTTCAGTCTGATTTTCTTGGTTGGAACATAATTAATTCGTTCGCCCGATTGCAATGGCAATTTGGTCTGATCACTTTCATTGGCAATAAAATCAACCACCTCTTTAAGCTCCACAGGCCCTTTAATTCTTTCAACAACAGGAACATATTCATTAATGCCCTTATTGTATTGATCAGGTTTAAGCGTTAAGGGCAAACGGTCAGATTCGTAAACCTTCTTGCCCAGTTGATGCACATACCAATCACCCGACGAAAGCATATAGTTTACCACTCGCATATCGGTCCTAAACCCTTCCACCTCCTGCACATACCAAAGCGGGAAGGTGTCGTTGTCGCCATTCGTAAACAGGATCGAATTTGGTTCACATTGCGCCATATAGCTCATAGCAAAATCGCGGGCAGCAGTTTTTCCGGAACGATCGTGACCTTTCCAGCCTTCCTTGGCCATGATGGCCGGAACCAGCAACAAAGACACCACTGTTATGGCTACCGCAGCTATTTGTTTATTCTTTAGGTATTTGCTTACAAATTCATAAAGCGACAACACCCCAAAACCTATCCAAATCGCAAAGGCATAGAACGATCCCGCATAGGCATAATCTCGTTCGCGCGGTTGGTAAGGGGTTTGATTCAGGTACACAATAATGGCAAGGCCAGTCATAAAAAACATCAGAAACACGATCCAGGTATCACGCGGATGTTTACTCAGATGATACAAAAGCCCTGCAAGACCCAGCAATAAAGGCAGGAAGTAAAAACGTGCCCTGGCAGGGTTCTCCATACTTTTTGGCAAATCGCTCTGATCGCCCAACCTAAAACTGTCTATAAAATTGATTCCACTGATCCAGTTTCCATTTTCTATCTCACCCTGACTTTCAACATCATTTTGTCTTCCCACAAAATTCCAGAAGAAATAGCGCATATACATATGACTGATCTGATGCTCAAAGAAAAACTTAAGGTTTTGCCCAAAAGTTGGCCGGTAAAGCACCTCTGTACTGCCATCGGGTTTGGTAACACGGATAGGAATCCCTCCTCTACCGGCCACCTGCTGATACATTTGAATATGGCTGGGTTTTTGGTTCGACCACATCCGTGGAAAAACAGTCGTAAATCGATCATCATAAACAGGCTGCGTTCCTCTGCGGTAATCAGTGATTATATATTTACCTTTTTCTTCATCTTTAATGTAAATCGGTTTTCCGTCTTCATAATCCACCGCTGGCGCATTATAATATTGCCCATGCAGCAAAGGCCAGGTGCCATACTGCTCACGATTGAGGTAGGCCAGCATGGTAATGGCGTTATTGGGATTATTTTCGTTGATTGGTGTGTTAGCGTTGGCACGAATCACCAGCATAAAGAAAGAAGAATAACCAATCAGGATAAACATAAATGCCAAAATGGCTGTATTTAAAACAACCTTTCCTTTTTTGCGCGAATAATGCAAGCCATAAGCAATCAATGCAACCAGCAGGATGAAATAAATTATTGTACCGGAAGTAAAAGGTAGACCTATTGAATTGACAAAGAACAACTCAAAATTACCCGCTAGCTGAACAATAAGTGGAATAATCACACTCATAATAAAACCTAAAATAAACAGCGAAATCAATCCTGCGACTACAAATCCTTTTACGGTTGGCTGATACTTTTTAAAGTAGAACACATAAACAATAGCCGGAATCGCCAGCAAATTAAGCATGTGCACACCTATTGAAAGGCCCACCAGATAAGCGATAAACAAAAGCCAGCGGTAATTATGCGGCTCATCAGCCACCCTTTCCCACTTGAGGATGGCCCAAAAAGTTACAGCAGTGAAAAAGGACGACATGGCATATACCTCGCCTTCAACAGCCGAAAACCAGAATGAATCGCTAAAAGTATAAGCAAGTGCTCCAACAGCACCGGCACCTAATACAGCAAACTGATTACCTTTATTCTGGGCGGCATCACCTTGCATCATCATCTTGCGGGCAAGCATAGTAATGGTCCAGAACAAAAACAAAATGGTAAAACTGCTTGACAAGGCCGACATGACATTCATCATCAGGGCAACACGTGTCTCATCACCAAAGGCAAATAGTGTAAAAAACCGGCCAATCATCTGAAATAATGGCGCCCCCGGAGGATGACCTACCTGCAATTTATAGGCTGTTGCGATGTATTCGCCACAATCCCACCAACTGGCTGTTGGTTCGAGCGTTAGAAAATAAACCACTGTGGCGATAAAAAACACGATCCAACCAACCAGGTTATTCAACTTGCTGAAATTCATTGTGTGGGGATTTAATAGGTTATCATTTTGAACAGCGAAAGTACATAAAACCCAAATAATTTCAGCAGAAAAACTGTTACTTTAGTTTTTTTAACAGCATTTCGCGATTTCTGGATGTCAAAAAACACCTAAAAAACCCGTTCAATGGACAATCCTCTGCCCTATGTGCCGCTCAGAATGCTGTTTTGAAAGAAAAAATCACCATTTTTTTTGGCCATTCCATTTTTTTTCTACTTTTGCAGTCCGTTTTGCACGGTATTGTCCGATGGTGTAATGGTAGCACTGCAGATTTTGGTTCTGCCTGTCAAGGTTCGAATCCTTGTCGGACAACTCACTCAACAAAGCCTGCTACTTTGCGAGTAACAGGTTTTTTTGTAGGCTGACGTCACGAAATACCTCCTTCAAAACTTAGTGATTAAGTTTTTGTGATTTTTTCGTAAAACAGTGAGTGTGAAACAAAAAAGACTACTTTTGCAGTGGTTTCGGGAAAGGAAAAGAGTTTGAGGGGGCGAAAGTCCCCTCTTTTTATAGCTAAAAAAAATGATTCAAAAACAAGATATTATCGCTTTAGCTGAACAATGCCTCGAAGGCAGCGACAGATTTATTGTAGATATTCTCATCAAACCGGATAATCTAATCCTGATATTTATTGATGCAGATACTGCAGTTACAATCGATCATTGCGTTGAGCTGAGCAGATTTATTGAAAAGCACTTCGATCGGGAAGAAGAAGACTTTGAATTGCGTGTTTCTTCCTCGGGCCTCGACCAGCCGATTAAAATGCTTCGTCAGTTCAAAAAAGCAATTGGAAGAACAGTTGCTGTTAAATTTAAAGAAGACGAAAAAATTATTAGTGGTGAATTATTGGCAGCCGACGATGCCGAAATTCAGATTCAGGAAATCACCATTAAAAAACTCAATAAACTGAAGAAAACGGTAAAGGGCGAAATCCTGCAAATTCCTTTCAGCGAAATTGAAGAAGTAAAAGAAGTAATCGATTTTAATTAATTTTTTTATAACGTACAGACAATAAGTACCATGGACAGTATAAATCTGGTAGAAAGTTTTTCGGAATTTAAAGAATTCAAAAATATTGACCGCGAAATGATGATGCGCATCCTGGAGGATGTATTTCGGTCAATGCTGATCAAAAAATATGGTTCTGACGAGAACTTCGATGTTATTGTGAATATTGACAAAGGCGACCTCGAAATTTGGCACAATCGCGAAATCGTTGAGGATGATGGTGTTGAAGATCCTTCGTCACAAATTGCCCTTTCGGAAGCCATCAAAATTGAACCTGACTTTGAAGTGGGCGAGGAAGTTTCGGAACCCATCAAAATCAAAGATTTCGGACGTAGAGAAATTTTGTCGATCCGCCAGAATCTTGTCTCTAAAATTCTGGAATACGAAAAAGACAATGTGTACCAGAAATACAAAGAAAAAGTTGGTGAAATCATCACAGGTGAGGTTTATCAGGCCTGGCGCCGCGAAATATTGGTGCTCGACGATGAAGGCATCGAACTAATTTTGCCCAAATCGGAAATGATTCCAACCGATTTTTATAAAAAGGGTGATACTTTACGTGCTGTTGTTTTGAAAGTTGAAATGCGTAACGGCACTCCTTATATTATCCTCTCGCGCACCTCGGAGATTTTCCTGCAACGCCTCTTCGAAGGCGAAGTTCCCGAAGTGTATGATGGCCTGATAACCATTCGGCGAATTGTACGCGAACCAGGCCAGCGTGCCAAGATTGCTGTGGAATCGTATGACGACCGCATCGATCCTGTAGGTGCCTGTGTGGGAATGAAAGGATCGCGTATCCATGGTATCGTAAGGGAATTGCGCAACGAAAATATTGACGTAATCAACTATACCACAAATCCTAACCTGTTTATCAGCCGTTCCTTAAGTCCGGCAAAGATTTCGTCGATCCAACTTGATGATGAAAATAAACGTGCCGAAGTGTTCATGAAACCCGATCAGGTAAGCCTGGCAATCGGCAAAGGAGGTTTTAACATCAAACTGGCAGGGCGACTCACTGGTTATGAGATAGATGTGTATCGCGACACTGATGTGGATTCGGAAGATGTGGATCTCCAGGAATTTATCGACGAAATCGATCAGTGGGTTATTGATCAGCTACACAATATTGGTTGCGACACAGCAAAAAGTGTTCTTGCACTTTCTGCCGAAGAAATTGCCAACAGAGCCGATCTCGAAATGGAGACAGTGCAAGAGGTAATCCGCATACTTAAAGCAGAGTTCGAATAAATTACCTACTTTTGCAAATTCATTAAAATCATTCAAAAATCGAAAATTTGAATATGTCTGAAGGTTCCAATACATCTGTACGTCTGAGCAAAGCAGCCCGGGAGTTTAATGTGGGTACCTCAACAATTGTGGAGTTCCTTTCAAAAAAAGGACACCAGATTGATTCGAGTCCCAACACCAAACTGAGTCCCGAAATGTATGCCCTGCTTGTGAAAGAGTACCAGTCAGAAAAGCAGGTGAAAGAGGTTTCCAAAAAATTGGGAATTGAGTATTCGGGTCGGAAAACTATCACCGCTGATGAGGTTGTGAGCGAACAATACGACGATGACGAGGAAGATGATATCGACACTGAAGAGTTGATTATCAAAAATGTATCGGCTGGATTTAGCGAAACTATCACAGCCAAAACGGGTAGTAAAGAAAGCCCGAAAAAAGAGATAGAATCCAAGCCTGTTCCTGCAAAAGCTGCAGAGCCTGAACAGCCTGTTGCTAAAGAAACTGCAGAAGTACCTCAACCGGAAAAAGAATCTCCAAAAGAAACTTCAAAAGTTGAAAAAACTGAGGAAAAACCACCTGTTGAACCCGCTGCAGAAACAAAAGAAAAAGAGGAACCTGCTGCTGCTCCTGTTGAAAAGGAGGAAGCACCAGAACCTCCAAAGAAAGAAGACAGCATAAAAACTGAAACTGTTGAAACAGCAAAACCTGAGGAAAAACAGGAAGCTGTTGCCTCAGAAAAAGAAGTTCCTGCCTCAGAAAAAGCTTCGGAACCTGAAATAACTACAGATTCCGAAATAACTGTTGAAGCTGAAAAACCTGCAGATTCCGAAAAAGAAATAGTTGAGGAAAAGCCAATTGCTGAAGAAATAACTCCTCAAGAACAAAGCGGACAGCTTAAGGTACTCGGTATGATTGATTTGTCGAGCATGAACATGCGGACAAAACCAGATCGCAAAACCAAAGCTCAAAAGAAAAAAGAAGCAGAAGATCGCCGCAATAAGGAGACTAAACCAACAAAAGAAAAAGTTGTTGCAAAAGCTCCTAAGGAAGAAGCTCCAAAAGTTGAGGAAACACCTGCCGTTCAAAAAGATCAGCCGCGAAAAGAAGAGAAAGTTGAGCCTCCAAAAGTGGAGCGGCCAAGCAACTTTATGCCTACCGAAGTAAGAAAACTGGAAGGACCAAAAATTCTGGATAAAATAGAACTTCCGGAAATACGCAAGCCAAAACCCAAACCTGTGGCTTCCTCTTCAGAAGATAAACTTTCGTCCAATCAAAAGAAAAAGAAACGAAGAAGAATTAAAACCAATACTCCCGAAACGGGACAGTCGCAACCGACGCAGCAGAAACCGTTTCCACAAAAAGGCAAAGATCAGGGTAAACGAACCAGTAAACCTGTAAAGAAAGACGAAAAAAAGGAGCTTACTGATGAAGATATCCAACGTCAGATCAAAGAAACCCTGGCAAGGCTAACACCTGCTGGCAAATCCAAAGCTTCGAAACACCGCCGACAGAAAAGAGATACTGTTTCGAGCAACCTGGCCGAAGAAATAGCCAAGCAGGAACAGGAAAAGAGTACCTTGAAGGTAACTGAATTTGTAACAGCAAACGAACTGGCAACAATGATGAATGTGCCTGTTACGCAGGTTATTTCAACATGTATGAGTCTGGGTATGTTTGTATCGATCAACCAGCGTCTTGATGCGGAAACACTTGCCTTGGTGGCTGAGGAATTTGGCTACAAACTGGAGTTTATCAGTGCTGATGTACAGGAAGCCCTGCTGGAAGCAGAAGATGAGGACAACCCTGAAGATCTGGTCGAAAGAGCTCCAATCGTAACGGTAATGGGTCACGTGGATCACGGTAAAACACTTTTACTCGACTTTATCCGTAAAGCTAATGTTGTTTCGGGTGAGGCTGGTGGTATCACTCAGCATATTGGTGCTTACGAAGTAGTCTCAGAGAGTGGACGCAAAATCACCTTCCTCGATACTCCTGGTCACGAGGCCTTTACGGCTATGCGTGCCCGTGGCGCCAAAATTACGGATGTGGCCATTGTTGTGATTGCTGCAGACGACAGCGTAATGCCTCAAACTGTGGAAGCTATCAACCACGCACAAGCCGCAGGCGTACCGATTGTATTTGCCTTTAACAAAATAGATAAACCCACTGCCAACCCTGATCGCATCCGCGAACAGCTGGCCAATATGAATGTGCTGGTAGAAGAATGGGGTGGAAAATTCCAAACCCAGGAAATCTCAGCCAAGTCGGGTGTGGGTATCGATCAGCTGCTCGAAAAAGTACTGCTCGAAAGTGAAATCCTTGAACTGAAAGGTAATCCCAAAAAACATGCAAAAGGCACTGTAATTGAGTCATCTCTCGACAAAGGCCGTGGCTATGTTGCAAAAATTCTGGTTCAGAATGGCACCATGCGTATCGGTGATATTGTTCTGGCCGGCGCCACTTTTGGTAAGGTAAAAGCCATGTTTAACGAACGCAATCAGGCAACAAAAGAAGCAGGTCCTTCCACACCATTGTTGTTGCTCGGATTGAACGGAGCACCGCAAGCCGGCGACACCTTTAATGTGATGCACGACGAAAGAGAAGCAAAAAACATTGCTTTCAAACGTCAGCAATTGCAGCGTGAGCAAGGATTACGTACACAAAAACACATTACACTTGACGAAATTGGCCGCCGTATTGCGATTGGTGATTTCAAAGAGCTTAATCTCATCGTTAAGGCTGATGTGGATGGTTCTGTTGAGGCCCTCTCCGATTCACTATTGAAACTCTCAACCGAAGAAGTTCAGGTAAATGTTATTCACAAATCAGTTGGCGCCATCAGCGAATCAGATATCATGCTGGCTTCTGCCTCCAATGCTATTGTGATTGGCTTCCAGGTTCGCCCAACCTTGCAGGCTCGCAAACTAGCCGAAAACGAAGAAATCGATATCAGACTCTACTCTATCATTTACCAGGCTATTGAAGAAATTAAAGCGGCCATCGAAGGTATGCTCTCGCCTGAAATTGAAGAGGTAATCACCTGTAACCTGGAAATCAGAGACGTATTCAAAATTACAAAAGTTGGTACAATTGCAGGTTGTATGGTGCTTGATGGTAAAATTACCAGAAATACCAAAATACGAATTATCCGCGATGGCATCGTAGTTTACACTGGAATGCTTGGCTCACTCAAGCGCTTCAAGGATGATGTAAAAGAGGTTTCGGCAGGTTATGAATGTGGATTGAACATCGAAAACTTTAATGATATTAAAGTTGGTGATATTATAGAAGGTTATACAGAAAAAGAAGTTTCCCGAAAACTATAAAAGCTAAATCTTGTTGATTAAAAAAAGGAGCACCTGATAAAGATGCTCCATTTTTTATGCTTTGCTGCTTACAGCCTTATAAGCTGCGATCTGTCGGGCCCTGTTGAGACCAATTTTACTGGAACCTTCACATAATCTTCTATAAAACGAATAAAGTTTTGCAAAGCATCAGGCATTTCATCGGCTTGATACAATTTGTCTAAACTCGTTTTCCATCCCGGAAGTTCTTCATAAACTGGTTCGAGTTCTTGTGTGCAGGCATCAAAAGGCAAATGTGTAATAATCTCATTTTTATACCGATAAGCAACAGCCACCTTTAATTGATCAAAACTATCCAGTACATCTGCTTTCATCATATAAAGCGCTGTAACGCCATTCAGCATTACTGCATACTTCAGAGCCGGCAGATCCAGCCATCCACAACGCCTGGGTCGTCCGGTGGTTGAACCGAATTCGTTGCCCTGCTTGCGCATTAACGCTCCGTCTTCATCAAAAAGCTCTGTTGAAAATGGACCGCTGCCCACTCGCGTGCAATATGCTTTAAAAATCCCTAGAACACCTCCGATCTTATTAGGTGCAATGCCAAGGCCGGAACAAACTCCGGCAGATGTAGTATTTGAAGAGGTAACAAATGGGTAACTACCAAAATCAAGGTCGAGTAAAGTACCCTGTGCTCCTTCGGCAAGAATTCGTTTGCCCGATGACAAAAGTTCGTTTATAAAATATTCGCTGTCAACCAACTGAAGATTTCTAATAAACTCCAAAGCTTCGAACCATTCAGTTTCGTAAGCAGCAAAATCCCGTCCGTCAATCTTATATTCAGAGAAATCAAAGCCCAGATCGCTAACAAGTTTCAGATGTCTGTCGCGTTGCGTTTTATAGCGCACCGAAAAATCTTCCAGACAACTATCGCCAACGCGGATACCATTACGCGCTGCTTTGTCGGTATAGGTTGGTCCGATGCCTTTGAGTGTGGATCCAATTTTAGAAGCGCCTTTTGAGGCTTCCTGAGCAGCATCCATTAAACGATGCGTGGGAAGAATAAGATGTGCTTTTCGCGATATGAATAGCTTCTTTGTTACATCGATTCCACTTTGATTGAGTTTATTAATCTCCGAGCGCAGAATGAGGGGATCAATAATCACTCCGTTACCAATCAGGTTGATACAACCCGGATTGAAAACACCCGAAGGAATTGTATGTAAAACAAATTTTTTGCCGTCGAATTCGATAGTATGACCGGCATTAGGCCCACCCTGAAAACGAGCAACAACATCATAATCTGGCGTTAAAACATCAACGATTTTTCCTTTTCCCTCATCTCCCCACTGGAGACCGAGCAACACATCAATCTTCATTTTTATAGGCTTTTTTTAAACAAAAAAATACTGGCAAAACAATATCAGGAAAACCCTGTATTTTACCAGTGAACAAATTTACACGAAAATATACCCGATATTACAAGGAATTTTTAAGAATCAGGGAATTATTCTTGTGACGCAGGTTTATCCTTTATTTTTCCGTAAAAAGTAAGCGAATGATGTGAGATTTCAACACCCAAAAGTTCTTCTACTGATTTTTGAATCTCCTGAAGCCGTGGATCGCAATATTCCAATACTGTTCCGTCTTCGATATCAACAAAATGATCGTGCTGTTTGAATTTAAAAGAACGCTCAAACTGTGCACAATTATTTCCAAACTGATGCTTTGTAACAAGATTACAGTCCAAGAGCAACTCGATGGTGTTGTATAAGGTGGCCCGGCTTACCCTGTATTTGTTATTTTTCATCCTGATATAAAGGGTTTCTATATCAAAATGACCTTCAGTGGCATAAATTTCTTTGAGAATGGTATAACGCTCCGGAGTTTTGCGATGACCGCGCTGCTCCAGATAATCCGTAAAAATTTTCTTGACGGTCTCAAAGGTATCGTTCATATTTTCTTTCATCATCATAGAAATACTGTATAAGCCGAATCAAAGCGTAAAATTACAACAAAAAAATAATCTAATTAGAATGAATTTAAATAAAAACGTAAAATGAAGGGCTTTTTTGGCTATTTAAAGCACTCAGAGCTCCATATCATGAATACGTTCGAGGCGGGTTACTTTTTTTATATCCTTGATTTTCTTTAACTTATCAATCAAATCCTTCAGGTTTTGAGCATGATGAACATAAACTGTGATCGTTGCTTCAACCACTCCTTTTGAACTCTCAAGCTGCAGCGAACGAATATTCAGGTTGAGTTGTTTCGAAATCACTTCAGTTAAGCGATTAAGAAAACCAACGCTGTCGATTCCTGTAATTTTTAATCCTGCTAAAAAAGCAATATCCTCTTTCTGTTTCCATTTTGCTTTAACGATATTATTACCGAATTGCGACATGAGATTGATCGCCTTTGGACAGTTAACGCGATGGATATGCATGGGTTCATTCGGAAAAACAAGCGCAATAACCTCATCGCCCGGAATAGGATTACAGCACCTTGAAACCGTATAATTAAATTCGCCTCCCTGATCCTTAATCAATGATTGATTGAGGTTTAAAGGAATTTTGGATGAATCATCCGACTGTGCTGGTGTTTTTGATCTGCTGAAAGGGTTAGTGATATAACGCATCAAACCGCCAGTATTTTTCTCTTTAAAAACCTGCTTAATACGCTGAAAATTAATTTTATCAGTAGCAGTAAAATAATACAAATCCACCAGGCCGCTTAGTTCCTCATAATCAATAATTCGGCTGATATTCGCTTTGTTGGGCTCCAGTTTGAGCTGTTGCAGATAATTTTCGAGCTTCTCACGACCTTCATCGCGGTAGCGTTTTCTATACTCTCTGATTCCTTCCTTGATCCGTGATTTGGCGCGGGCAGTCACTACCAGATCGAACCATTCTTCGCGTGGCTGCTGAACTCTTGAAGTAATAATTTCCACCTGATCGCCAGTCTTGAGCGGGTGATCCAGCTGCACAAGTTTATGATTTACATTTGCCCCAATACAGTGATTCCCAAGCTCAGAGTGGATATTATATGCAAAATCCAAGGCTGTAGAACCCTTTGGCATCGAGATCATTTCACCTTTGGGAGTGAAAACAAATATTTCGTCGGAAAAAAGATTGAGCTTAAAATTATTGATAAAGTCGAGCGCGGAAGTGTCTTCGGTGGTGATAAGCTCCCGAATTTTTGTAAGCCATTCGTCCAGCCCGCTTTCGGCATGTTCAGAGTCTTTATATTTCCAGTAGGCGGCATAGCCTTTTTCGGCAATCTCATCCATCCGTTCTGTCCTGATCTGCACCTCGATCCACTTACCGGTTTTACTCATCACGGTGGCATGCAACGATTCATATCCGTTGGCTTTGGGTAGCGATATCCAGTCTCTGAGCCTGTCATTATTTGGCCTGTAATGACTGGTAAGCGTGGCGTAAACCCGCCAGCACTCCACTTTCTCGAGCTCGATTGGGCAATCAACTACAAACCGCACAACAAAAGTATCATACACTTCCTCAAACGGAATCTCTTTTTCTTTCATCCGCTGCCAAACAGAAGAGGCCGATTTTTCACTTAGCTGCACCCTGAATTTCATCCCCATATTATTGAGTGATGTTTCCACAGGTTCCAAAAAGTTAGCTACGTCATGTTCGCGCTGAGGCCGCGCATGTTCCATCTTACGCGTAACCGCTTGATAAACTCCGGGTTCGGTATATTTAAGCGCCAGATCTTCCAGCTCACTTTTTATAGCATACAGGCCAAGCCGATAAGCCAGCGGAGCAAAAAGATAGGAAGTTTCAGAAGCAATTTTCCACTGTTTCACGGCGGGCATTGCATCCAGGGTTCGCATATTGTGCAGCCTGTCGGCAAGTTTGATCAAAATAACGCGCACATCATAGGATAAAGTAAGCAAGACCTTCCGGAAATTTTCGGCCTGCATACTTTCTACGTCCGATCCTTCAACCATATCGTCAATCTTGGTAAGGCCATCGATGATACGTCCTACCTGTTCGCCAAACATCCCCTGTATATCCGAGAGTTTGTATTCCGTATCTTCCACCACATCATGCAAAAGTGCGCAGATAATAGAAGTTCGGCCCAGCCCAATCTCACCAGCGGCAATGGTAGCTACCTCGAGCGGATGATAAATATATGGCTCTCCCGATTTTCGCCGCATATCTTTATGCGCATCCGCAGCCAGACGAAAGGCTTTGCGCACCATCCAGCGGTCAGTCGTATCCTTGCGGGTATGCCACACCTCTATCAGATTGCGGTAGCGCCGCAATATCTCCGAACGTTCCTTAGGCGAATAGGTGTCGAGCATAAACCGCTGTGTGGATTGATTTGTCACAAAATTAAACATTTCAGCAGCGCAAAAGTGAAGCCGCTCTAGTTTTTTATTAAGACAATTAACTGCGACAAAACCCCAATAAAAAAGTGCTGAAATCATGCTTTTCTCAGCTTCAAACGGTATATTTGCATTCACTTTACTAAAGAATTACCATCTCACCCATGCAAAAACGAATCAGCATCTTTCTCATATTCACACTCTTTGTGCTGACAAAGGTTTTTGCAACCCATCAAAGAGCTGCCGAAATTACCTATCGCTGGCTTGGGGGATTCACCTACGAATTTACCATCACCATGTACACATACACCCCCAGCCCGGCTGACGACGACAGGGTGTATTTACCCATAAAATGGGGAGATAATAGCATTGACGATATCCCGCGTATCACTTTCAGGGCCTTGCCCGACAATTACACGCTCAATATTTACCGGATGAATCACACTTTTCCGGCAGCGGGCAATTACACTATTTCGGTGGAAGACCCCAACCGTAATTTCGGGGTGGTTAATATTCCCAATTCTGTTAATGTGCCGATGTATGTGGAAACTGAGCTTATTATCAATCCATTTTTAGGAAACAATAATTCCGTTCAACTGCTCAACGCCCCTATCGATCAGGGATGCGTGGGTAAACTTTACATCCACAATCCCTCGGCTTATGATCCGGATGGCGATAGTCTGAGCTTCAGGCTGGTTAACTGTAAAGGAGCCGAAGGACTTGATATTCCTGGTTTTGCACAACCTCAGGCCAGCAATAGCTTTGGCATCGATCCTGTGAGTGGCGAGTTACGCTGGGAGAATCCTGTTCTGCAGGGCGAATACAATGTTGCTTTTATAGTGGAAGAATGGCGCCAAGGCGTGAAAGTGGGCTCCGTAACACGTGACATGCAGATTTTAATCGGAGCATGTGCTAATAACCCTCCTGATATCCTGAGTATTGATGACACCTGTGTGATTGCCGGCACTACCCTAAACTTCGACATCACAGCCATTGATCCTGATGGAAACGCACTCAGCCTTACAGCCAGTGGCGGTCCGTTTGAGCTGCCTCAAAACCCTGCAGTGGTTATTCCTGATTCGGCAACAGGAATGCCCGAAGCCACAACCAGTTTCTTTTGGGATGTAAATTGCAGCCACATCAACCGAAACCCCTATCAGGTGCTGTTCAGAGCCCGCGATGTGCATCCGGAAGTAAGCCTCACTTCCTTCAAAACTGTCTTTATCAGAGTTATTGCTCCTCCAGTTGAAAACTTAACTGCCGAAGCCATTGGAAACGGAATTGATCTCAATTGGAACGATCCTCCATGCACTAATGCACTGGCTTACAAGATTTACCGCCGCAATGGATCTTCTGGTTTTGTACCCGGCTATTGCGAAACCGGTGTTCCTGCTTACACTGGCTACCGATTGATTGCTGAACTAAACGATCTGCAATTACGTAGCTTCCGTGACGATAACGATGGGAATAGCCTTGTTCCCGGAATTGATTATTGCTACCTCATTACAACGGTTTACCCCGACGGATCCGAAAGTATCGCCAGTAACGAAGCCTGTGCTTCCTTAAAACGCGACCTGCCAGTAATAACACATGCCAGCAACGACAGCCTGAATCTGACTAACGGCCATGTACTCATCGCCTGGAGCCCGCCAACAGAACTGGATACCGTGCAGTTTCCACCTCCTTACCGTTATCAGCTTATCCGCGAATTTGCAGGCGAAACCAGTAATATGTATACCGGAATAGGCTTAAACGACACGCTTTTTACGGACAACACTATTAATATCAATCCGTTAGAGGAACAACCAGCTTATAGCGTTAAGCTGGAAAACGACCAAAATGGTTATATCGGAAGCAGCCCTAAAGCCAGCCCAATTGATCTGGAAATTGAACCTACAGATGAAACCCTTATTTTGCGCTGGGAGGATAAAGTACCCTGGATCAACGA
>JAGYNM010000050.1 GCA_018399335.1 Bacteroidales bacterium
AACAGAGCTGAAACCAATAAAGGAGATTGTATTGACTGTAAAAGCTGTATCACAGTCTGTCCTACCGGCATTGATATTCGTAATGGCACCCAGCTTGAATGTATTAATTGCACAGCCTGTATTGATGCTTGCGATACCATCATGGATCGTGTTGGACTTCCCAAAGGTTTAATTCGGTATGATTCCGAAAAGGGCATTTCGGAGGGGATACGTAAAATATTTAATGGCCGCACTATTGCTTATTCTGCTGTTTTAACGGTTTTATTGTTGGTTGTGGGTACACTTTTCTCGCTTCGCTCCGATGTGGAGGCAACGATTTCGCGCGTGCCGGCTACTTTGTTTCAGGAATACGGGCCTAACCAGCTTTCGAATGTTTATAAGGTTCAGTTGGTTAATAAAACCCGCCACGATCTTCCAGTCCAAATGGAACTTGTATCTCACGAAGGTGAAATTAAGATTATGGGTGATCCTATTTTGGTGGAGGGTGGTAAAATTAAAGAAGCTAATTTTCTGGTGATAATTGACAGGGCAAAACTCGTGGCCAGCAATACCAGAATCGTTATTGAGGTGAAAAGTGGCGAAAAGCTGCTTTCGAATTATAAGACTACATTTATTGGTCCTAATCGTCTGGATCAAAAAAACTAACATCGTTTACTATGAAATGGAACTGGGGTACGAAATTATTTATCTGGACTGCTGCTTTTATGCTCATGCTGATCATTTTTGCTGTTTTAATGATTCGTGAAGAAGTTGATTTAGTGGAACCGGATTATTATCCAAAAGGTCAAACGCATCAGGAGTTGATCGAAAAGCGCCAAAATGCTAGTTCACTTTCAGAGCGAATTAGCCTTAATTTAGTGGGTAATGCTTTACTTTTAAAATTTCCGGCTGAGTTAAAACCTGGTGGTATTTCCGGAGAAGTGCACCTTTATCATGTGGCCGAACAAGGTAAAGATGCCTTGTATGAGCTTAAGCCTGATACAAGTGGACTTATGCGGATCGAAGTTGGTTCGTTGCATGGCAGATATATCATGAAAATGGACTGGAAGTACCTTGAAACAACATATTATACTGAAAAACAAGTAAATATACCTTAGGAATGACAGATCTTTATACTGCGCTTACAATTGGATTAATAGGTAGTTTTCATTGCATTGGCATGTGTGGCCCTATTGCAGTTGCCTTGCCTGTAGGAAACAAAAGCTGGGCAGGCAAAGTAATAGGTGTATTATTGTATAACCTGGGAAGGGCTTTTACATACGGTCTGTTAGGGGCCGCGTTTGGATTGCTTGGCAAAGGAATCGAAATGGCAGGTTTTCAACAATGGGCTTCGATTCTGCTGGGTATTGTGATGATCATCTCGGTGCTTTTTCCGATGTTTTTTCGCGGGAAAATCAGTATCGATCAGCTGCTTACGGGTTATGCAGCAAGGCTTATTGCCAAATTCAGAATACTGTTTGGTAAGTCGTCCTATAAAAATCTGCTCGTGATTGGACTTTTAAATGGGTTGCTTCCTTGCGGTTTGGTATATGTGGCTGTTGCCGGCGCTATTAATACCAATGCGGTTCTGAATGGTGTTGTTTTTATGGTTATTTTCGGATTGGGTACAATTCCGGTAATGATGAGCGTAAGCCTTTTGGGTAATGTAATTGGACAGCGATTCAGAAGGCAAATGAATCACATCATACCGGTTTTTATTGTGGTGCTTGGCATCATTTTCATATTAAGGGGTCTTTCTCTTGGAATCCCGTTTATAAGTCCGAAAAGTCAGATGTTAACACCTGAAAAGGAAATAAAAGTAAAAGGAAGTTGTTGTAGCTCAGAAAATACAATGGAATACCGGGATTTCTAAAAATCTTCTATTCATGCTGAATAGCGGATAGTTTTTATACGCAAGATTCTGACTAAAAATCCATCTATTTAGAATTGTTCTAAATAGATGGATTTTTGTTTTACTTTTGCAACCAATTAATACAAAACATAAATCAAATGAGCAAACGTTTTTTTTCAATTGGACTGATCGTGCTGGGACTGGCGTTTTTCGGTTGTTCCGGCGAATCGACTACAAATGAGCATGCCGGACATGCCGAAATGCAAAAGAATGCTGATGAATCATTGCCTCCTACTGGCAATTTTGGAGAAAGTATCACAAAGGAAAATGCTTTGGTAGCTGAACTTGCTTTGGATCAAATTACCGTTGATACTACCTTTGGATTGAAACTTACCGGAACTATACACGAGGTTTGTCAACACAGTGGTTGCTGGCTAACTATTGAGTTGGAAAACGGAGAAGCGTTAATGGTGAATATGCTGGATCATGCTTATGAAATTCCGAAAGATGCTGCTGGTAAAACTGTTTGGGCCGAAGGGATTGCCATTCGCGAACTTATTCCGGTTGAGATGTTGAAGCATTATGCAGAAGATGCGGGAAAAAGTCAGGAAGAAATTGATGCCATTTCAGAGCCCGAATGGAAATATACCCTCGACGCAAAAGGGGTAATAATCGAGTAGTCTTTTTTAAAGTAAAGCGGACTACGAACCCGCTTTTTACATGATTGTATTTTTTCAATCAAAGCTGCTTTTTCTGAATCAAAGCAATTATTAAAAGTTAAGTGGATAGTTAAAATGAGGTTTTAAATCCTGGCTTTTCCGGAAACGATTGCAACATTTATAACTAATGTTTGTTTTTATTTAGATTAAATCTAAATTAGCGGCTCAATTTGAGCGAAACTTATATCAGCTTAAATAATTAAAAATGAGTTTATTACACACTAAAGCATTTCAAGGATTGTGGGGAACGTTGTTGATTCTCCTCTTTTTTAGCCCTGTTTTTGCACAGCAAGAACTTGGAGTTTATGAAAAACTGGATCAATTTATTGATGAGGACATTGTCTTTACGGATGAAAATTTTCAGGAAGTAAATATCAAAAATGCGATTGATAAACCAACAATTATTGCAATGGTTTATTATGAATGTCCGGGAATTTGTACTCCCTTGCTCAATGGTCTGGCTGATGTGATGAAAAAATCAGATCTCAGGGCTTGGGAAAGATTATCAGGTATTTACAATTAGTTTTCACATACTTCCGAAAGTCGGTTTTGGCGCAAAACAAAAAGCGCACCTATACCAAGTTGGTTGGTAAAGGCGATTTGGAAAATGGCTGGCACTTTTTTACCGGCGATAGTCTTACAATCGATCATTTCCTGGATAATATCGGCTATAAAGTAAAACAAGAAGGAGGAGTATATTCATCCCGCAACACTTGTTGTGGTAAGTCGCATGGTTGAATTACGCGATACCTTCATGGAACTGATTATTTGCCCTTTGATATGAAAATGGCCGTTGTGGAAGCCGGAATGGAGCGTTCAGCCCAACCATAAATAAAATTTTAGATTATTGTTTCGGTTACGATCCCGAAGGAAAAACCTATGTGTTTAATGTAACAAGGGTGTCGGGTACGATTATCCCTTATTTTGGCACTGGCACTTCTGGGTTCGCTCATTGTCTCAAACCGTAAAGAAAACCAAAAACGCACTTTAATCTATGACTAGTTCTGCATTGAATTCTATTATCTCAGGCGAAGGAATTTTCCTGGATTTTCAGTGTTGATCATAAGCGAATAGGGCTTTTATACCTCTATTCGTTGATCACTTTTTCTTTAATAGGAGCCACGCTGGGCGTGTTGATGCGTTTGGAGCTTTTAAATCCGGGAAAGGATTTGGTTGGAAGCCCAAACCTATAACAGATATTTACACCATGCCTGGCGTGATTATGATTTTTCTTTTTATCATTCCCAGCATTCCTGCTGTTTTGGTAATTTTTCCTGCCGATCATGCTTGGTACTGATGATGTTTCCTTTCCACGACTCAATTTATTGTCGTGGTGGATTCCTATCATTGGTGCATTAGCAAAAATTTTATCAACGCTGATGTTTGGTGATGGCCCTGCTGATACAGGATGGACTTTTTATGCTCCTTATGGCGTAAAAACCGGAACAAACGTTACAATGTCGGTTCTGGCAGCCTTTGTTTTAGGTTTTTCTTCCATTCTCACTGATCTCAATTTTATTGTGACGATTCATCGACTAAGAACTCCGGAATGACTTTCCTGAAGATGCCACTTTTTGCCTGGGCCTTGTATGCCACTTCATGGATTCAGCTGCTCGCTACACCTATTATCGGAATTACACTGCTGATGATCGTTGCAGAGCGTGTTTTGGGGTAGGATTGTTTGATCCTTCCATTGGTGGCGACCCGATTTTGTATCAGCGCCTTTTCTGGATATATTCATCCGGCAGTTTACATCATGGCTCTGCCCGCTTTGGGATAATTTCAGGTTGCTGCCAACTTTTTCAACCGTACTATTTTTGGTTATAAAGCGATTGCCTTTTCTTCGCTCGCCATTGCTTTTGTAGGCTATTTTTGTTTGGGGGCATCATATGTTTACCTCGGAATGAGTGGTCCGGCAAGGATCATATATTCCATTTGACTTTTTAGTGGCCATTCCCACGGCCATTAAAGTGTTTAACTGGGTAGCTACTTTGTATAAAGGGATCTATTGATGTGCAACCTCCGCTTTTGTATGCACTTGCCTTTATTTTCCAATTTATGATTGGTGGTCTTACTGGTGTGGTGCTCGGCGCTTTGGCCGCTGACGTTCACTTACTTTGACACCTATTTTGTGAGTTGGCCACTTCCATTATGTGATGTTTGGGGGAACAGGTTTTGCCTTCTTTGGAGCGCTGCATTACTGGTATCCCAAAATTTGGGGAAGAATGTACAACAAGCTGGTTGCCAACATCGCCTTCTTCATCTTTTTTATCGGATTTAATTTGCTTTATTTCCCGATGCTGGTTGCTGGTTTGATGGGAATGCCGCGTCGTTACTACGTTATCTACCCGAGTTCCATTTGCCAAATATGATCAGTACTTATGGATCATGGGTTTTGGCAGTCGGCTTCATTGCTTATGCTTGGAAATCTAATTGCAGGTTTTCGTCGCAAACGCGAACAGATGGACGTGATCCATGGGAACAGGTATCACGCTGGAATGGCAAACTTTGTCGCCACCGCCTGTTGCTAACTTCGACCGCATGCCTGTTTTGCCTAAAAACGGACCATACGATTACGACCATAAACCAGAGATAAAAGAATAGTTATGGAACATACTTCAGGTTTTAGCTTGCCCAATTCGGGGCACAACAGAGATGCAGAAGCATCAAAAATGGGGATGTGGCTCTTTTTGTTTACCGAACTACTTCTTTTTGGCGGTTTGTTTATCGTTTATATGGTTTACAGAAGCCTCAATCCTGAGTCGTTTTTGCTGGCTTCGTTTGAGCTCGATGTAGCGCTTGGCACCTTTAATACGGTCGTTTTGCTCGTGAGCAGTATGACCATTGCCATGTCGATTACTGCCATTCAACTGGGCGATGCAAAAAAATCCATTTTGTTGCTCTATACTACGCTCTTGCTTGCACTTGTGTTTTTGGTAGTGAAGTATTTCGAATGGTCAGCAAAAATCCATCATGGTTTTTTTCCGGGGCTCGATGTTTATGAGAATCTGCCTCCGGGCGAAAGCCTTTTCTTTTTTCTTTACTTTTTTATGACTGGTCTTCATGCACTTCATATCATAATTGGTGGAATTATTATTGCCGTTGTGATTTATCGCACTAAAAAAGGGCTTGTTGATAAAGACAAATATACCCTCACTGAAAACGCCGGACTTTACTGGCATCTTGTCGATTTGATCTGGATTTATTTGTTTCCGCTGTTTTACCTTATCCATTAAGCAAAAATTATCATGAGTAATACCAACGAAAATCATAACGAAAAGGAGCAGGTTCATATATCGGGCTATAAGGAACATTTTAGTACGCTTATGGCATTGCTGCTGCTTACCGTAATCACAGTGGCCATTTCTGTTTTTGGTGCAGATTTGAGAAGTCTGTCGGTATTTACTGCGCTGCTTATCGCAACAGTAAAAGTGATTGTTGTGGCCTATTATTTTATGCATTTGAAATACGACAAGAAAATTTATACCTGGCTTGTGTTGATCGTAGCCATTTTATTTGTGTCGTTTACTGTATTAACCAGTATAGAATACCTTAACCGCTAGCATTTTATGAGAACAGGAGCTTCAACTTTTGCAGAAGGTGTTGATTTGTCGCTTTATATCATTGCCGGAATTTCAATTTTCTTTTTGGTAGGAATCACTGTGGTGATGATCTATTTTGTGATTCGATACAGTAGAAAGCGAAATCCAAAAGCCACTAATATTGAGGGCAGCAACACGCTCGAAGTAATTTGGACAGTGATCCCCACCATTTTAGTTCTGGTAATGTTTTATTATGGCTGGATGGGCTATAAACCGATGCGCGAAGTACCGGACGATGCCATGGTGATTGATGCTTATGCCCAAATGTGGAAATTTTCGTTTAAATATCCTGATGGGAAAATTACAGATTCACTTGTTGTTCCGGTAAACCGCCCGGTGAAGTTAAATTTGCATTCACGTGATGTGTTGCATAGTTTTTATGTCCCTGCTTTCCGTATCAAAGAGGATATGGTTCCCGGAAAAAACAACTTCTTATGGTTCAATTCCAATTTGGAAGGGCGTTACGATATTCTTTGTGCCGAGTACTGCGGGCAGTTGCATTCTTATATGTTGTCTTCCGTTACGGTGGTTTCCGATGCTGAATATCAAACATGGCTCACAAGCACTTCAAGTATTACTGATGAGCATCCGGGGCTTACGGTGTTAAAGCAAAATGCTTGTCTCACTTGTCATTCGCAGGATGGCAGTAAGATTATCGGGCCATCCTTCAAAGGTATTTTTGGCAAAACGGAAATTGTGCTGACAGATGGGGTGGAGCGTGAAATTGTAATCGATTCTGCTTATATCGCGCGTTCTATTAAAGATCCCAATGCTGATATCGTGCAAGGATACATGAAGGGATTAATGGTTTCTTACGAAGGAGTAGTTACCGATGAGCAAATTGTGGATATCATCGATTACATCAAAAACCTGAAATAGCATGTTCCGAAAAAATCTTATGCTTTTAGCCGAACTGAGTAAAGTGAAAATCACATTTGCTGTGGCACTTACAACCATTGCCGGTTATTTGCTTGCCAGTGGTAGTTTCGATTCGGGATTGATTCTGCCAACTATTGGGATTTTTATCCTGGCATGCGGCTCTTCGGCATTGAATCATTACCAGGATAGTGATCGCGACGGACTGATGAAGCGTACTCAAGATCGTCCAATTCCTTCAGGAAGAGTTACTAAAACACAGGTATTGGTGCTTGCCGTTGTCCTTTCTGCTATCGGATCAGCCTTGATTTATATCGGGTCTGATTTCATTGGAATGCAATTGGGCTTGCTGGCCTTGATCTGGTACAACGGCATTTATACGCCTATGAAACGCAAAACTGCTTTTGCTGTGATTCCGGGCTCTATAATTGGTGCAATCCCTCCGGTTGTAGGCTGGGTGGCTGGCGGTGGCGAGCTGTTTGATCCAAAAGCGCTGATTCTTGCTTTTTTCTTTTTTATCTGGCAGGTCCCTCATTTTTGGTTGCTGATGCTTAAGTATGGAAAGGAATATGAAGCCGCTGGCTATCCTTCTATCACACAGCTTTATGATGAGAAACAAATCCGTTATATCACCTTTCTCTGGACTTTTGCCACAGCTGTAACTGCGCTGATGCTTCCAATATTTGGATTGATACATCATGCGGCAATCTCGCTTGTTGTTTTAGCGTCGGTAGCCTGGTTAGTGATCGTATTCTCAGGTATTCTGCGTAAGCAAATCAAGCCATTTAATCCTTTTTATTATTTCATGCGGATAAATTACTTTGTACTTGCTATTATCATTGCCCTTTCGGTTGATCCGCTAATCCCATAAATGTTGTTGCTGATTTGTTTTCAGTGATGTTGGCGAACAAAGCATGGTTTTTAATTGTTTAGCCTCTAAAGCTTTTTTATGACAGAAGAAAAGTCCGAGCAGATTTTATTTAAAACTTTAGGCGAAAACAGTATTTTCTTTATCGGTAATGCCGAATCTCCTGATGCATATTTGTCGTTCAGGCACAAGGATGCCAATACGATTGTAGCCGAACACACCGTGGTTTCAGCGTCATTGCGCGGGAAAGGAATTGCCGGTAAATTGGCTCAGAAATTGATGGAATATGCCCGCGAGAACAACTTAAAAATCATACCGGTTTGTAGTTATGTCGTAGGTTTTTTTGAAAAGCATAGTGAGTTTAAAGATTTACTGGCTCAAAATCACCAACTTTAGTGAGGAGGCCCTTGAAGTCTTTTTGTAATTTTGCTTCCCTAAATAATTAAAGACCTATGCGCTGGATGAAATTTTCGTTGGGACTTTTTTTTACAGGTATAGGTGTGTTAGGTGCATTTCTGCCGGTACTTCCATCGACAGTATTTTTCATTACGGCGGCCTATTTTTTTTCCCAAAGCTCCGAAAAAGCTGAACAATGGCTGCTTAATCACCCACGTTTTGGACCGCCTGTAGTGCGCTGGCGCGAAGAAAGAGCAATTTCTAAACCTGCTAAGATGCTTGCTACCGGCGGCATTTCAGCCAGTGGAATTATAATCTATTTTGCTGAGCTTCCCTTGCTCGCTTCAGGTCTTGCTTTTTCTGTATTGGCCGGAAGCCTGGTGTATATTTTAACACGACCTTCCTGACTGTTTTATTCGAGCTTTTTTTGGATTAGATATTTGTTGAGGAGTAATGGCTTTGCGCCCTAAGTTGAAGTCTTGAATAATCAGGTCATTTTATTACTTTTGACCCACAAAATTTAAATACCATGTCAGAAGCTGTTGTGTCCTTAGCGGATCTCTCTATTTTTCAAAAGAAAAATCTTGTTTTGGCTAATGTGCATCTACAGATTCATCAAGGCGAATTTGTATATCTGATTGGCAGAACGGGAAGCGGGAAATCCTCGTTGCTCAAAACGCTTTATGCGGAGCTTCCTGCTCTGGATGGTACGGCCGCTGTGGCTGGCTTCGATCTTAGATCACTCAAAACAGCTCAGGTTCCTTATTTGCGGAGGCGACTTGGTATTGTTTTTCAGGATTTTCAGTTGCTTTTTGACCGTACTGTTCGTGATAACCTGGCTTTTGTTTTAAAAGCAACCGGCTGGAAAGATAAAAGTGAGATTGAAGAACGTATTCTGGAAGTACTTGATGAGGTGGGATTGCGTGCCAAGCGCAACAAAATGCCGCATCAGCTTTCGGGTGGAGAGCAGCAAAGGGTTGCCATTGCACGAGCATTGCTCAATAAACCAGTGTTAATTTTAGCCGATGAGCCTACCGGTAACCTCGATCCGGAAACCTCCAACGAAATCATGCGATTGTTATTCAGCATCAGCGAATCCGGACAGGCGGTGCTTATGGCAACGCATAACTACAACCTGATTCACAAATTTCCATCTCGTATTATCAAATGCGAAGAAGGTGCTGTGATAAGCTCAGGTAACCAGCTCGATTAGCTTTTCGATGTTATTTCCATTGTGGTAAAGCAAACCCAGCTTTTCCTCTCTTTCCTGAATAGCCTTTTGGCTGAATGATTTCTTTTTCAGGGATTTGATTTGCTTTTTTAATGAGATCGCATCATTGGCAATAATACACAAACTATCCAGGGCGCTGCCGCTTAACATCTTATCATTTACCAGGCAAAAACGCCCATTGTATAAAGTATTCAGCAGCTTGAGTTTAAGTCCGGTAGCCTGAAAAGTAACGGAAACATTGATATGGGCTTCACTGATCAATTCATAAAGTTCCTGATCTGTGGGATTTGGGATGAGGCTGATATTTGGAAATTCGGCAATGAGATTTATCAGATGTGCTGGTGGATTTAAACCGGCAACTTTAAGCGGGATATTGAGGTCGTTAAAAACACTGCTCACCAGAAACCGAACTGCATTGAAGTTTTCGGCCACGGACAAATTACCATGATAAAGCACATAATCGCCTTTGCCGGGTTTAATTTGTAATGATTTATGAGGGTGAAAAGCAGGGATGAAACTTACATTTTTGAAATGTTTCGAAAAGTAATCCATATCCTTTTTGCTGATAGCGATCAGCTGATCAGCCTTACGCAGCACTTTTTCATACTTTTTGAGTTTTCCTGCCTCGTTATAAAAATAGTACTTCTTAAAAACGGCCGTTTCGGCTTTGGCAAGGTGCAGATAATACTCATGCTCGATATTGTGGGTGCGAACGCTGATTTTGCGACCTTTTAAACGCATGTCTTCAAGCAGACTTGCCGTGTGCAAACCTTCGAGTAAAATGGGGTAATTGTCTTTAAGTAATTGTTGCACAAGTTCTTCTGAGCTTCGTGAACTTACAATATAAGGTATGGTTTTGAAAAGATGCTTCTTGGAAACGTCTCTTTTATAATAGTGCACTTCGTAGCAAAGTGTTTCGAGTATTTCAGCTGGTTTTCGACCATATTCATAACAATGCAGGTGGACTTTTATGCCTTTTTCGGATAAGGCCTTAAGCTTGAAAAATACATCAATCACACCGCCGTAATTTGCCGGCCATGGCACATCAAACGAAACCAGATGAATATGTTGATCAACGGTATTGTTCATAAACTTTTAGCAACACTTTCTCCTCATTTTCCCAGCATAGTTCCCGGGCAGCAAAGGTAAGATTATTTCCCCAAAATTTCATAAGTTCTTTGTCGTCAATGCATTCACGAACGACTTGTGCAATATTTTCGGGAGTGTGATTCTCCACAATTTTCCCGATCTTATAGGTTTCAATTATGTTTCTCACTTCAGGTAAGTTACTGGCAATAACCGGTATTCCGGCCTGAATATAGTCGAACAATTTGTTTGGCAGGCTGAAGCGGTAATTGAGGTTTGTATCTTTATCCATCGTAAACCCCAGATCAGCAGCCCGGGTATATTGCATCATTTGTTGGTAAGGCATTTTTCCTAAAAACCTCACTTTGTCTTCCAGCTGAAGCGATTTGCTCATCTGCTTAAGGATTGGCAAAACGTCTCCGCCTCCGATTACCAGTAAAAGGCAATTTTCGAGGTATTGCATGCTTTCGAGTAATTCTTCGGCGCCGCGATGAATATTGATACCCGAACCCTGCATCACCAAAATAATTTTGTCATGAGGTAGTCCCAGCTCCTCACGACCAGCAGGCTCATTGTCTTTCAGGCGCATTGGCACATTTCGAACCACCTGCACCTTTAGGCCATATTGTTTCCGAAAAAGCTGCGCTATAGACTCGTTTACAGTGATCATTTCCGGCAACCTGCTCACTAAATGAGACTCGATAGTTTTCCAGATTTTTTGGATGCGTGGCCTGCTGGTAAGCTCAGGTGTTTCAGTAAAATATTCATGGCTGTCGTAAACCAAAGGAATTCCCCTGAGCCTGGAAACAAGAAAATTTGGCAGCAGCGTGTCTAAATCATTCGATACCAATAAATCCTGTCGTGAAGCTAAAAGTTTGAAAAACAACCTAATATTGAAGAAAATATAGAAGAGTGGACCTTTTTCAAAAGGTAGACGCATCCTGATTGTTTTATAAGGTCTGCTTTCAATTGGCAGGCTGTTATGCATTATTCTGCCAATAAGCTCCACCTCAAATCCGGCCTTTTGCAAAGTGAGGCAGGATTTGTGAACACGTTGATCTGTAACAAGATCGTTAATTACTGAGGCGTAAGCTTTTTTCAAACAGCAATTTTATTAGGAACCGATAAACTGAATTAACTGTATTTTACTACCATTTATTATAAATTCCTGTACTTTTACCAAAATTTTTGGATCGCATTTTGGAACGTTTCGTTGACTTAAAATCATATAATACTTTCGGGCTTCCGGTGGTAGCCAGTTATTTTTCGCTCATTTCAGATACCTCTGATATGGAGGCTTTGATTGCTGATAATGTTTTTCAGGAAAGTCGCAAGCTGATTTTGGGTGGTGGAAGTAACCTTTTGTTTTTGGATGATTTTTTCGATGGATTGGTCATTCAGCCTCAAAACAAGGGCTGGGAAGTTGTAGATGAAAAGGGGAACCTCGTTTTTATCAAGGTTCAGGCTGGTACCGACTGGGCAGCTTTTGTTGATGAAATGGTTGATGCCGGTTATCATGGTCTCGAAAATCTGGCATTAATTCCCGGCAAAGTTGGAGCAGCTCCCATGCAAAATATTGGAGCTTATGGCGTTGAGATAAAGGATTGTTTTTACGAACTGGAAGCTTTTGATTTCCAAACAGGTAAAATAAAAAAGTTTGATAAGGATAGCTGCGATTTCGGTTATCGGAGTAGTATCTTCAAGCATAATGCCCGGGGCAGATACCTGATTAATACCGTGACTTTTGCTTTAAAGAAACAGGCCAATTTAAATACTTCCTACGGTAATCTTGAAGATTATTTTACAAAGAAAGGGATTAAAAATCCTGATATAAAAGAACTAAGTGAAGCTGTTAAGGACATTCGAAGAGCCAAGCTTCCAGACCCAACTTTTATTGGTAATGCTGGTAGTTTCTTCAAAAATCCGGTGATTCATCAATTACTTTTTGATGATTTGTTGAAAGAGTTTCCGCAAATCCCGGCATTTCCCGCTGGAACTAATACCTATAAAATTCCTGCTGCCTGGTTGATAGATCATGCAGGCTGGAAAGGTTACCGAAAGGGAGATGCAGGCGTGCACGACAAACAAGCGCTGGTTTTGGTAAATTATGGCAATGCTTCCGGACGCGAAATTTTTGCGCTGGCAATGAAAATTCAACTTGATGTGAAGAAAAAATATGGCATTCATCTTGATCCTGAAGTGAATATCATTTGATTTTCTGTCAGCTTATCCAGAAAAGTCTGTTTTTTTGTGTGTTATTTAGAATTTATTCTAAATAGTGTAACTTAGCCACCTCAAACATCAAAACCACCAGGAAGTGTTGCATAACCCAGGTCTTTTTGTTAAGCACAACTTCGAAGCTTTTGTCTGGCTCCTTGCCCTGATTTTGTTGGCTTTTATGGTTCCTGACAATTCGGGGCCAAGTTTGTTTGTGTTTCATCATCTGGGCATTGAATCTTGTCCGGGTTGCGGCTTAGGCCACAGTATTTCATCGGCCTTGCATGGCGATTTTGAACAGTCGTTCCGGTTGCATCCGCTTGGAATTATTGCTATTGTGGTGTTGGTGCTGAGGATCGTAAATGTATTCAAATCCTATTACAAATACCAAAAACTAAAAGCTGAATTGTATGACCAAAATTTATGAAATGATGCCCGACATTCAGGGCGAAGAAATGATTTTTCTGCAAAACCTGACAAAAGATTATTCGGATGATCAGTTACGGGATTTTGCCAATATGTATCGTGCACGTCGAAAAGATCCGCAAATAATCTTGCTTGTTGCTTTTATCGGATTGCTTGGTGTTGCAGGTATTCACCGCGTAATGCTCAATCAGATTGGTATGGGAATCCTGTATTTCTTCACAGCCGGACTTTGCTTAATCGGGACTATTGTGGATATGGTAAATTACAAAACCCTTACGTTTACCTTTAATCGGCAAGTTGCCGGAGAGATTCACCACCTTATGGCTTCCAGCAAATAATGTTGCGAAAGGTCAGGTGTTTTTAAGAATAGCTTTGTTGATTCTTTTTGCAATCATCGGACCTTCATAAATAAAACCGGTATAAACCTGCACCAGGTCAGCTCCTGCCTGAAGCTTTTCGAGGGCGTCTTCGGCAGTAAAAATGCCACCAACGCCTATGATCGGAAAGGCTTTGTTTGATTTTTTGGCCAGATAACGG
>JAGYNM010000051.1 GCA_018399335.1 Bacteroidales bacterium
TTTGAGCGGAGAAATGGACAGCACCAAAGGAAACGTACTGATGGGAACAGGCGAGCGGCTTTCGGTTTTGAAACAGAATCACTCCGAATTTAACGATCATACGGTGTTGGATACTGTGCTGATGGGGCATAGCAAACTGATGGAGGTGATGCACGAGAAAGACGCCATTTACGCAAAATCCGATTTTAGCGAGGCTGATGGCATGCGGGCTTCTGAACTGGAGGGTATGTTTGCCGATATGGATGGCTGGAATGCCGAGAGTAATGCCGCCAGTTTGTTGAGTGGCCTTGGAATTCAGGAAGATATGCATCATATGCTGGTACGTGAATTGAGCGGTCAGCAAAAAGTGAAAGTATTGCTGGCACAGGCGCTGTTTGGCAAGCCGGACAACCTCCTGCTTGATGAGCCTACCAACGACCTCGACCTGGAAACAGTGAACTGGCTCGAGAATTACCTGGCCAATTTCCCGAATACGGTACTGGTAGTTTCGCACGACAGGCACTTTTTGGATTCAATCTGCACGCATATTGTCGATATTGATTTTGGTCGCGTGCAGCAGTTTTCCGGAAATTATTCTTTCTGGTACGAATCGAGTCAGCTGGCATTGGCCCAGCTTCAAAACCAAAACAAAAAAGCGGAGGAACGCAAGAAGGAGCTGATGGAATTTATTCAGCGTTTTAGTGCCAATGCCTCCAAATCGAAGCAGACAACAAGCCGCAAGAAAATGATAGAAAAGCTTAATATAGAAGAAATTAAGCCGTCAACCCGAAAATATCCTGCCATTATTTTCACCCCGGAACGTGAGCCCGGCAACCATATCCTTGAGGTGAACGATTTGAGCAAAAGCAGCGGCGATAAAATGCTTTTTAGCAAACTCAGCTTCAGTGTTCAAAAAAATGACAAAATCATTTTTCTATCGCGCGACACCCGTGCCATGACCATGCTTTTTAAAATCCTGAAAGGACATGAACAGGCCGATAGTGGAAGTTTCGTCTGGGGACAAACGATCCTCAAAGCTTATCTTCCGTTGGAATACGACCATCTTTTTCAAAAAGACATTAGCCTTATGGACTGGCTGGCACAGTTTTCAGCAGACACGACAGAGGTTTACCTGCGTGGATTTTTAGGTAAAATGCTATTCTCCGGTGAGGAAGTTTACAAAAAAGCCAATGTACTTTCGGGAGGCGAAAAAGTGCGCTGCATGATTGCCCGCATGATGACTCGTAATGCCAATGTGATGCTGCTCGACACGCCAACCAACCATCTCGATCTGGAGTCGATTCAGGCATTTAACAATACCCTGATTAAATTCAAAGGCAATGTCCTGATGTCGTCGCACGACCACGAATTTATCCGCACCGTTTGTAACCGCATCATTGAAATTGGGCCTAATGGAATGATCGACAAGCTGATGGATTATGATGATTACATCAGCGACGAAAAGCTGAAACAACAGCGCAATGCCTTGTATGATTGATAATTTGTTGCAGGTTGTGGACAAAATGCTGTAGGCTAAATCTTTCGCCCTTTGGTCTTTCAAAGGGCAAAAAAGTGAATTAATTCTCAAAACATGTTAACGTCACTACAAGGCGTTTACACACGTTAATTAAAATCGTCCTGGCAATTCTTACCGATGCTCTGTCGCTATGTATTGCCAAAGATTGAGCGATTATGAAATTCGAGTGAAGAAATCAAAACTTAATAATTGCTACACCATCACTCAAATACTTGCAGGAAGTCTCAAGCTAAAATCTTCACGCTAAGCGAGGAAAGTATGTCTAGCAAAGCAAAAATAATTTCGGTAGAGCGCGCAGGCCATGCGGAAAGGCGAGGGTGGGGAGCCTGTGAATGCCAAAAAGCCAGAAAATTCATGAAGGGGCCGCAAAACGGCATTTGGGCTTTGACAAAAGCCCACTCCTTCATTGAATTTTCGGCTTTTTGGCAGAGCGCGCTGGCATTCCTTTCCGCAAAGACTTTCGCCCTTTGGTCTTTCAAAGGGCAAAAAAAGTGAATTAATTCTCAAAGCATGTTAACGTCACTACAAGGCGTTTATACACGTTAATTAAAATCGTCGCAGTAAATATTACCGGTACTGCCTTCCCCCTCATTTATATGGAGCTGTACCTTGATTCTTTTTTTTTACGGGATATTATCGCTTCTTGAAAAAAAGAAACAAAACCTAAATTCTTTGATTTCTTGAAAATCAACTTTTCTTGCTAAGTGTCAAAAAATCAAGCGAATTTGATAGTTTCACGGGATTTATTGAATATTTTGACAGAAAACCCTGTAACTGTCAATAATAATGTATTTTTGACAAAAAGATAATTTAATGCCAGATTTTGCTGAACCATACGAAAGAACTAAGCCCCACAACAATCTCTTGCCTCTCTTCTTCCTCCGAAGACGACAAAGTAGAAACGAAAAGAAGTTTTTCTCTTGCTTTAAACAATGCAAACAAAGCCTTTGCTGAACTAAAAGGAATTGCAAAGCCACAAATCAATCCATGCTTTAGAATGCCATTGCACTCAGAGAGGCAAAAGCAAGTACGGAAATTGAAAAATATATTTACAACCGACGATGAGCCTATAAAGCCCTTACACAAGTGAATATGGGCTAAAAGGAAATGCGAAAAGAAGTTTTTAGATACAGACAGGCACTCTGGAAAGGCTATCATGATATTGTACAAGAGAAAGCTTTGAGGGTAGAAACACTTATCGACATCTATAAAGAAATAAAGCAGGTTAATGATGGTATCAGGCCGCCTCAAACCGAAACTGTTATACTTCTAAACGAGGAAGCGGGCAACTAACAGGCGAAGTGGTTTACACCCGCCGAAAGGAACGCAGATAATACAGCAAAAATTAAATAATCTTTTGAATACATTAACGATGACACAAAATATCCCTATGACCCTTATTAAAAATCGCAATTTCACATTATCAATTTCCAGCTATTCACCCGTTCAGAGATGGGAAACGGGAAGGGCAGGAAGAATTTAAGCATTCTGCCTGCGATTCAAAAAACAACAACTTCTGGAAGTGCCGATACTTTATTTAAGTGCCTATATCATTCGGGAAAAGGACGAGTACTATGAACTTCTAAAATGTTACAAGCCATAGAAAGTGGGTGCCCTGGATAATTTATATGCTTAAAGCCATTGAGGAAACATCAAAATATACCATTAGTAAAATCGAAGAAATTGATAGCCTACAAAAATTTCTTGAATTAGTGAATGAAAAATACCTTCGGCAATAAGAAAAGAATTCATCGAGAAGCTTTTTGAACAACCCTATTTAAGTCCCAGAAAACTATTAGACAAGAATGTGAAAAGTGTGAATACAGCCAAGAAATACCTCAAACAAACTGAAGAAATTGGGGTTTTAATACCTAAAAGATTGGAAAGGAGGTCGTTTATTTCAAGAATATTGACCTTTACAATATTTTGTCTGATTCATAAAGTAATTGAACTGTAAGAGTAAAACCAATTTAATGAACTTGCAATAGCATCACACCGCTATTTCAATTATTAGCAGTAACGATCCAAATACCAATCCTCACAAATGAAACAAAGCTGGGCGATCGTTGCCCGCGCGTGGCAGCACTGTCACTATTTTGTGTCAAGTATCAGGCGTGCAGTCGTTTAACGCTTTAAAGCGCCCCGCGCCAGATCAGGACGGTTGTTGTGCAGACTGAGGTGGCACAGAAAAATTTGTTGAATGCCCGGATGATAATGTTGTTGCAGAAAACCGGTAAGTAATCAGCATTGTTTAGATGTCCCCAAGCTGCGGATGCGCTGCTTGAGGTAAGGAGGGTAGGGAGCCTTGCAAAAGTTCCTCATCATAGTTTGACTCCAATACTATAGCTGTTGCTGCTTTTAAATTGAATTGCTTCATCTGTCAACATGCCCAGGTTTGGTGGCCAGGTTAGCATGACTGTTGCGTACATGGTAACCCACATTGCCCATCCCATCATGTGGCACACTAAGCGGCGTAACTTCCAGCCCTGAAAGTCGAAACGCCTTGCCGGGCTTTTAATGGTTTCAGACATCAGGCTTTTATCCAGTTCGGCAGTCATGGATGTTGGCTGATACCCTCAGGGCAGTCAGGGCGTCATGCCATTACCGGCAGCCTGTATTTATTGGCAAGAGTGGCCGTTTTGATGTGGTCGCTGTGGTCATAGGTAATCAGAATGGCCTTGATTTGACTCATGCTGAGTTGCTTTCGGCCAATGAGGTAACAATACGACGGCTGCTGATGCCGGCATCAATCAACAGGCCTCATCACCATTAGCCTATAATAGCTGTTGCCACTGCCGCCACTGGCCAGGACTGCAAAACACAAAAGGATATAATGCTGAGAAAGATCCAAAACTGATTTTTTGCAAAATAGGCTTTATAGTTTGAGGGGCAGGCTTCCATTGTTTCGGGATAAAAGTCTATTTTTGTTCAAAAGTGTTTGTTATGAATACGCGAACAAAAACCTCGAATTGCTTCAATGGATTGTAAATGCAGAGGATGAAGACCTGCTTCGCTACCTTTGCAGAATAAGAACGGTGCACGAACAGGCAGCCGACTGGGCAAACTTGCTAAAGGCTGATGAACTGGAAACTGTTTACAATAAGTTGATGTCACTGGAACACGACACCGAGAAGCGTAAAAATATTGCTGACAAACTTTACGAAGGTTACCTTTAAACCCTTAGTTAATCTATGAGTATTTTGGAAAATTTTAATCCCAATGCGGCAGCCTCCGCTGATGCTGGTATTTTTGGTCTGCCCTTCACATCCGAAGATGCACAAATCATCATCATCCCTGTTGAATGGGAGCTCACCACAAGCTATGGCCGGGGCGCAGCCAATGGACCGGCAGCGGTTTATGAAGCCTCCAAACAGGTTGATCTGCATCATCACGACTATCCAGATCTCTGGAAAAGAGGCATCTGGATGGATCAGTTCCCTGAGGAATTGCGACAGCTTCATGAAACACTCATTCCGGAAGCGGAAACCATCATACAAGCAGCTGAAACAGGTGAACTGGAGCAGTTTCCCGAAAAGTTTGAGCCCATTTACCAGCGCATAACTGAAGCAACTATCAAGAAAAATAGCTGGCTCAAAGATCGTATCGCTTTCTGGAAAGCAAAAGGCAAAACTGTTGGCTTGCTGGGCGGCGATCACAGCATTCCGCTGGCATATCACCAGTGGCTGCATGATCAGCAGGAAGATTATGGTGTTTTGCAGATCGATGCGCATTTGGATTTGCGTAAAGCATACGAAGGTTTTGAATATTCTCATGCTTCCATTTTTTATAATGTGGTTACCCAATTTCCGCAGCTTAAAAAACTGGTTCAGGTAGGTATCAGGGATTATTGCCATGAAGAAGCAGATTTTGCAGCACTCAAGCAGGAAAAAATCAGTGTGTATTACGACAGGGAGCTGCGTAAGCAACAATTTGAAGGAAGGCTGTATGCTGAGCAGGTGCAGCAGATGGTTTCAGAATTACCCGGCAGGATTTATATTTCTGTGGATATTGACGGCCTCGATCCGGTACTTTGCCCGAATACCGGCACGCCTGTGCCCGGAGGCCTGCAATTTGAAGAGCTGATGTACCTGCTTAACCAAATCAAAGAATCAGGCAAGCAGGTGATTGGATTTGACCTGTGTGAGGTGGCTCCCGGCGACAACGACTGGGATGGTAATGTAGGTGCCCGTGTGTTGTTTCAGCTGTGCGGCATTAGCCGGTGATTCAAGCTATACAAAAGCACTTATTCCGGTGAGCTCGTTTCCTGTGATCAGCAGGTGGATGTCGTGTGTGCCTTCGTAAGTGATCACCGATTCCAGATTCATCATATGGCGCATCATAGGGAAATCGCCTGTGATGCCCATTGCGCCTAGTATCTGACGTGTTTCGCGGGCAATATTTAAAGCCATGGCTACATTGTTGCGTTTGGCCATCGAAATCTGTGCAGGTGTTGCCTTATCGTCATTGCGCAGCATGCCAAGTCGCCAGGCCATCAGTTGTGCCTTGGTGATTTCGGTGGCTGCTTCGGCAAGCTTTTTCTGCTGCAGCTGAAAAGCCGCCAGTGGTTTATTAAACTGTTTGCGTTCCAAACTATAACGCAGAGCGGCATCATAGCAATCGAGGGCAGCGCCTACAGCCCCCCAGGCAATGCCATAGCGTGCGCTGTTGAGGCACATCATAGGGCCTTTAAGTCCTTTGATATTGGGAAGCAGATTAGTTTTTGGGATTTTAACCTCGTCAAAAACCAGCTCGCCCGTTACGGAAGCCCTGAGCGACCATTTGCCGTGAGTTTCGGGTGCTGTAAAGCCTTTCATGCCCTTTTCGACGATCAAGCCGCGGATGATTCCTTCTTCATCTTTTGCCCAAACTACTGCGATATCTGCAATGGCAGCATTAGTAATCCACATCTTGGCACCACTGAGAATCACATGATCGCCGGCATCGCGGAAGCGTGTCTCCATGCCGCCTGGATTAGAACCATGGTTAGGTTCGGTGAGACCAAAGCAGCCAATAAGCTCTCCTTTGGCCAGACGTGGAAGATAGCGTTGACGTTGCTCTTCGCTTCCAAAGGCATAAATGGGATACATTACCAGCGACGACTGTACTGATGCCGCAGACCGAATGCCGGAATCGCCGCGCTCGAGCTCTTGCATGATCAAACCGTAAGCCATTTGGTCGAGGCCGGCACAGCCATATTGCTCGGGCAGGTATGGGCCAAAAGCTCCAAGTTCGCCCATCTCCTTAAAAAGATGAATCGGGAATTCAGCGCGTTGGGCATAGTCTTCGATGATGGGTTTTACGGATCGGTTTACCCAATCGCGGATGGAGGAACGGATGATTTTATGTTCTTCCGAAAGGAGCTCGTCAAGATTGAAATAATCCAGGGCTATATAATTGCTGCTACTCATAAGCTTTGATGTTTGATTGCAAAGATAGTGAAAGTGATGGGCTGTGGAAGAGGGGAGATGTTTTGGTTGTATTGGTTTTCGGGCTTGTCGTTCTTAAACAATAGATTTTAGTGTTTTTTTGCAATGATTAAGATGTCAGGGCTCTGCCCCTTTATAATTATTCCTTTCATTGACATGCTGCTACTACTAAGATGTCAGGGCTCTGCCCCTTTAATGTTATTCCATTCATTGACCTGCTGCAACTACTAAGATGTCAGGGCTCTGCCCCTTTTGTTTGGTGAAGAAAAGAAATAATCTGCGTACTTGCAAATCGATGTTAGCCCTAACATTCTCGAAGAAATTTGCAATTTTTCGAATCACATAAGGGGCGTAGCCCTGACATCTTAGTAGTAGTAGTAGGAATAGATATTTCAGCAAATCCCAAGAGGGGCGTTAGCCCTGACATCATCATAGGAAATAGATAAACAAACAGATCAAAAAAGGGGCGTTAGCCCTGACATCTTAGTAGTAGGAAATAGATATTTCAACAAATCCCAAGAGGGGCGTAGCCCTGACATCTTCTAAAATCTAATCACCAATTAGCTATTCAATCCAGTCGAACAAATATTTAGGATTATATTCAATCTCAAACTTTTCCAGGAAGTCAAGGTATTCTTCCTTGAAGGTTCTTTTTTTGTGGTGTTCGCTGGTTCAATATATATTTGACAACATGATCAATCTGTGATTTTGAATACGTGAAAGCCTCCATAACCTTTTTTGCCAGTTAAATTTTTCCGTAAATAACGTTTTTCATTTAACCATTTTGAGCCTGATTTGGATTTGCTCGACTAACTTAGACACGGAAATTGTCGGATGTATGCTAATCAAAATGTGAACATGATCAGGATTACAATAATGGCATAGGTTTTAGAATTCAGGATTGGTTGCAATACCTGAGATGACTTTTTCGGTTTCATCACGAAATGTTTCTTTATAAGATTTGTTCTTCCTTTTAACTGCAAAACATATTGGACATAGAGTTGAGTGTAAGAATTTGCCATTTTTCGTTGATTGTTTTGTGATTGGAATTATTTTGTTCAAAAATAGCAATTGAAATTTGATTAAAACAAAAATTTGGGTTGTTTTCTTGGTTATTTAAGATGTCAGGGCTCTGCCCCTCTAATGTTATTCCATTCATTGACCTGCTGCTACTACTAAGATGTCAGGGCTCTGCCCCTTTAATGTTATTCCATTCATTGACCTGCTGCTACTACTAAGATGTCAGGGCTCTGCCCCTTTTGTTTGGTGAAGACAAGAAATAATCTGCGTAATCACAAATCGATGTTAGCCCTAACATTCTCGAAGAAATTTGCAATTTTTCGAATCACTTAAGGGGCGTAGCCCTGGCATCTTATTAGAAATTAGATATTTCAGCAAATCCCACAAGGGGCGTAGCCCTGACATCTTAATATATGCTGACCAGATTATTAATTTTAATTGGACGGCATTTTGGAAAGAATTTCTTCAAAAACAAAATTCCATTACTTTAGCAAAACATTTATAAACTACATGAATAATACCTTTACTATTATTGGCTCAACAGGCCTGATCGGGAGCGAACTGCTCAAACTGATGTTAAATGATGAATCTGTTCATACAATACGTCTCATTAACCGAAGGCCTGTGGAATTGGAAAATGAGAAAATTCAACAAAAAGTTATTGACTTTCAGGATGAAACAGCATTCAGAGAGGCCATTGCTGGAAGCGATGCCGTGTTTGTTTGCGTGGGCACTACCAACAAAAAAGTAAAAGGTGATCAAACCGCCTACCGAAAGGTAGATTATGACATTCCTGTAAATGCGGCACGTTTTTGTGCCGAAACCAAAGTGGGAAAACTACTAATCGTTTCTTCGATTGGTGCCAACAGCAAGAGCCGGAATTTCTATACCAAACTCAAAGGCGAAATGGAGGCTGCCGTTGCCGGCTTCGATTTGCCTTATACCCGTTTTTTCAGGCCTTCCATGCTTTTGGGTTCAAGGAAGGAATTTCGTTTGGGCGAAGCCATCGGAAAAGCACTGATGAAACCTTTAAGCTTTTTGATGCCCGAAAACTATAAACCCGTTCAGGCTGCTTTTGTAGCAAAGGCGATGCTGCTCGAAGCTAAAAATGGTGTGAGCAGTCAAAAAGTGTTACACCTCAAGGAAATGAAGCAACTATTTGAAGTACAATAATTACAATCATGAAAAATATTGCTTTTCTTTTTATTTTATTCGTCATGTTAAGTGACTCACTTACAGCACAACAGCATGATAATCAATATGATTCCCTTTTAGCCAGACAATTGGGTGCCGATGCTTATGGCAACAGCGCTTATACCTTTGTAATGCTTCGAACCGGAGACGTAGTGGAAGAGGACAAACAAATCAGAGATAGTCTGTTCGGTGGCCATATGGCGAATATGGGTGTAATGGCGGAGGCTGGTAAACTGGTATTGGCCGGGCCATTTTACACAAAGAACAATGATCAGTTCAGGGGTATTTTTATTATTAACAGCACCGACACCATCGAAGTGAGAGAACTTTTAAGAGAAGATCCGGCCATTAATTATGGGCTGTTGCAGGCTGATCTATATCCCTGGTATGGTTCGGCAGCACTCAAACTGCTCAACGAAAACCATCGCCGGATTCAAAAAGAGGATTTTTAGCTCAGTTCTTTTTGAAACTTGATTGTGTTCCTATTTGTCAGGTTTTAAGAATTTCAACCTTTATGCATTAGCTTATATTGTGCTGTCATTGCCTTGGCATCCATTTTTATAGCTGTTTAATTCAAATTACAACAAATCTTTTCTACGGTAAACAACCGAGTGATTTTACGACTATTCTGGTAGAAATAGTCGCCTGGCTCAGAACTACTTTTGATCCTGTTGAAACCTTATAATCGAAAAGACAGGCTAAAATTATTTTCACAGCTACTTCTGCTTGCTATCCTGATTTTTTGAGGTTTTCAACAATTCTGCAAGTCAGGAGTGCTGTGATTTTTTTAAACACCACAAAATGAAAATTTCATGGATACGAAATCTCGTTCTGATTTCAAGTGTGTTGATCACAACTGCAACACATGCGCAGAGTTCTAATACTGAATTTGAGCGTGTTGTAATCAAAAAAGATTTGTACATACTATCTGGTGTTGACTTGTCGCACGATCAAAAAACACTGGCGATAAGCAGCACACAAAGTAATCCTTTCTATTTATTCGACATCGAAAGCAGGCAGGTCAAGGCCGAATGGGATGTAGCAAACTGGTATGCTGGTTCTGAAGTACAGTTCAGTGCAAATGATTCCTATGTGTTGTTGCGGCAACTTTTCTATTTGGATTTCAACCTGAACAAGGATAAGGAGGTGGAGTTTGAAATTATCGATTCAAAAACAGGCCGGCTGATTAAAAGATTTGTTGAGTATCATCAGGTTATCATCACTGAGGATGAGCAATACGCCGTAACCATTTCTGGTGATGAGATTGCTTTTTGGAGCTTGCCCGAGGCCAATCGTGAGAAATCATTTCAAGTAAATGAAGCTACGAATGCCATTGCCGTTTCGCCTGATGGTAAATGGATTGCCGTATCGCATAAGCCTGATGCCAAAAAGCTTAAAAAAGATCCGCGTTACAAGAAAAACAAAAAATCCCTCAAAATCGACAGCAAATTCAAAGAACTGGTAAGTGTTTTCGATACCGATAATTTCAAGCATAAATATACTGTGGACGACTTGTATAATATTGTTTACAAGATGGATTTCAGCGAAGATGGTGAATTCCTCTTCATACAACATATTCCGCATAGCAAGGCACAGTCGGCCACCACTTTTAGGGAAGCCTACGTTTCGATGGCTGATGCAAAATCCGGAGAGGCTTTGCGCAGAGGCTTTATGGCACGCACCAATGCCGAGCCACAGTTTAAATTGAGTCATGATGGTCGCTATTTTGGCGTGGTATCGTTTACAAACCGTTTTCCAGAGGTGCAGATTTATGATTTTGAAACCGGCCGAATGCTTGATCGTTTCGAACAGGCTTATCGCTTGTATGAGAAAAATGCCGGCGAGAGTATTTTGCCTCCTGATGGCCGAACTGCTTTCGACTTTTTGCCTGATAACGAAACTGTTGTGATGATTATGGGCAATCACCTTGTGTATTGGAAACCTCAACTTAATAAATAGTACAATGAAAAAACTTACTTTAATAATACTGCTGAGCCTCCTAATTGGCGGAGTTTACGCACAGAAAAAAGTTTTGATCGAGGATTATCAAAAAGTTATCGAAGCAGCCAAAGCTGAATTTGACGAGGCCATGAAAGCTCCCGAAGGAGCACTCTATCTTTTTGCTGAAAAACATCAGATCAAAGGAACTTTTAACTTGAGCATCACCATTCATGAAAAAGGAAAAGTGGCCACTGTCTTTGTGAAAAAGAACGATGGCGGAAGTATTAAATCACAAAATACACTCAAGGATTACCTGATGACATATAAATTCAATTTTAAAATGCCGAAGGGCAATGACTATAAATTCGATCATACCTTTCAGTTCAATTAAATTTTCTTAACCTCAAAAAATCAACAACATGAGAACCCTAAGTTTATTTTTAATCGCGTTTTTTGCAGCGCTTATCGCTGTGGCACAAGACGATATGACAACAGTTTGGGAATCTAAGCTGGGACATAAAATCACGTATTATGGCACCGATCTTAGCGACAATGCTGATTCGTATAGTTTTGCCGCTGATGATAAGGATATCACAGTTTTTAAAAATACGGATGGCTCAACTTTGTGGACCAAAGCTTACAAAGATATGGCTCCCCGCTTGCGTAAAGTTGATGAGTTGGATGCTTTTTGGGAATCAAATACTATTTTTCTTTTTGACCGGAAGCTGGGAAAAGATCAGATTGCCTGTATCGATATGGAATCCGGCGAGTTGCTCTGGACAACTGATAAATATCAGGATGTAACGGAGGAATCAATTGTTTACATCCCCGAGGAGGATGGTTTTGCAATCACTTTAAAGAAGCAATTGGTTTTTATCAAGGCGCGAACCGGCGAAGAAGTTTGGAATACCACAAAATTCGGCGGAACGGTTGGTCAATACGTTTATAGCCCCGATGATCGCACCATGGTGATGGTCAATTTTATGCCCAGCGGACTGATGGCGCTTTTTACAGGGTTTAAAAATCAGATTGTAAGAATTAACATGGTCAACGGAGAAATCCTTTGGGAGAATAATTATATCGGCCGGGCCGAGAAAAAAGTGCTGACAGGCGAGTTTATTTTTGACCTGAGTCTGGTTGAGGATAAGGTTTTCCTGAGGATAAACGGTATCCAGGTTTATGACTATAATACCGGAGCATCATTGTGGTCAGCTGCTTTCGACTTCACTGCCGATGTGGTAAAAGGACCTTCTGGCACTAAAAAGTTTGGCGTATATGGTGCTGTTGCCGAGCCAGTTGTGGTGGGAAATGATGTGTATGTGCTTGATATGTCGAACAAGAAAAATCAATACGTTAAAAAATATGACCTTCAAACGGGCAGGTTACTTTGGACGTCTTATGAAATCAAAGGGGCACGCGTTATTCCGGGAATGAATGTTATTGGCGACAAGATTGCTCTTCAGATTGGTGGGCGTGTCGAAACCCAATTTTACAGAGAATACAGATCGGGCGACAGCTATGTGAAAGAATGGGGAGTGACTTTTCCTGAAGTAAAACCATTTGGTGTTGAAGCCCTGAATACGAAAGATGGAACGCTGGCTTGGGAATCCGAAAAGTTTAGAAAAGGGATCACCAATGCCATTATGGTTGGAAATGACTATATTGTGTCGAGCGGTAAATCGCTCTATAATCTGGATATCAACACCGGTGCGGACAAATTCGAAGTGCCGGTTTCAAAAGGCGGTGTGGGACAGGCTGCCATGATAATGCCTTACAAGGAAAACATCGTAATTGTGGTTGGCGAAAAAGGTGTTTCTAGTTTTAATGCCGATACCGGCGAATTACTAACCAGTGGCAAGTATAAAACTTCAACACTTTTTGAGCGGTTTGACGATTTGGTAATTATGAAAACCGAAAAGGCTGATGTAGCAGCTTTTGATGTGGATACTGGCAAGTACAAGGAGTTCAAAGCAAAAAAGGATGCTGCATTTTCCCTGACAAGTGATGGAGAAAATCTATTTGTATATGAGAAGAAAGTAGTTACAAAATTGAAAACCAGATGATTTGAAGTGTTGGTTTTTGGTTGGTGCCCGTTAGCGAAAGCTATCGGGCATTTTTTTGTTACACAATTTAAATCCATTCTAAATTTTTGTTTCATGTTGCAGGGCTTAAAAAAGCTTTTACTTTTGTTGTGAATCGATTAACAACAGAAGTCAATTCATTGAAATATAATCATAACCACAAATTATCTCTTCATGGAAAACACCATTAAGCAAATTGTTGAAAAGTACAACAGCAATCGTATGCGATTGATGGACATACTGATCGACATCCAGGAAAGCGAAGGGTTCATCAGCAGGGAGGCTATTGCCACTATGGCGGCAATGCTTGATATGTCTCAGGCCGATGTGGAACAAACTATCAGCTTTTATCATTTTTTCAGTACCAAACCACGGGGCAAATATTCTGTTTACCTGAATAATAGCCCGGTTGCCTTTATGTTTGGGCGTGAGGCTATTAAGGAGGCTTTTGAAAAATCGGCCGGTATCCGTTTCGGACAGGTTACTGACGATGGCCTTATTGGATTGTTCGATACAGCCTGTATCGGGATGAATGACCAGGAGCCTGCGGCAAT
>JAGYNM010000052.1 GCA_018399335.1 Bacteroidales bacterium
TGGCCTCCAATATTATACGTTTCGCCATCGCCTCCCTGATGAAAAATCACATCAATGGCACGGGCATGATCAACTACATAAAGCCAATCGCGAACATTGAGGCCTTTGCCATAAACAGGCAGTGGTTTTTCATTTCTTATATTATTAATTATCAGCGGAATAAGTTTTTCAGGAAACTGATTTGGTCCATAATTATTGGAGCAGTTAGAAATTACAACGGGCAGGTTATAAGTATCATGATAAGCCCTCACCAGGTGATCGCTGCTTGCTTTTGAAGCCGAATACGGGCTATGCGGATCGTAAGGAGTAGTCTCGTAGAAAAATCCTGTATGCCCAAGCGAGCCATAAACCTCATCAGTAGAAATGTGGTAAAAGCGTTTGCCTTCGAAATCGCCCTGCCACTGATGACGTGCGGCATTGAGCAGATTGACGGTGCCCACAATATTGGCCATAATAAACTCCATCGGATTAGCGATTGAGCGATCAACATGCGATTCGGCGGCCAAATGTATCACGCTATCGAACTGATGTTCTTCAAAAAGTGCCTGCATCTGCTCCCCATCAACGATATCTGCCTTGATGAAATGATAATTTGGCTTATCCTCAACATCTTTGAGGTTAGCTAAATTTCCGGCATAAGTCAACTTATCGAGGTTGTAAATCTGATAGTTAGGATAATTGTTCACAAAAAGCCTCACCACATGAGAGCCAATAAATCCGGCACCTCCGGTTATTAATACCTTTTTCATATTTAATTGGTTTTCTTTTTATTACGATAATATTGTTCCCATTTCCAGGCCGAAGCGGTCATTTCGTCGAGGTTTCTTTGTGCTTTCCATCCCAATTCTTCATTCGACCAATTCGGATTTGCCCAAACCTGTTCCACATCGCCCGGGCGGCGATCAACGATTTTATAGTTCAGTTTTGAGCCGCTTACCTTTTCAAACGACTTGATGACATCCAAAACAGAATAGCCATTTCCGGTTCCCAGGTTAAAAATCTCAAAATCACTTTTCATTTGTTGCTCAATCATGCGCTTCACAGCAACCACGTGTGCCTGAGCCAGATCAACAACATGAATATAATCGCGAATCGCAGTTCCGTCGGGGGTGTTGTAATCTTCCCCAAAAACGGACAGCTGCTGACGAATACCAATAGCTGTTTGCGTAATAAAAGGCACCAGATTGTTAGGAACGCCAAGCGGAAGTTCACCAATTTTTGCTGTTTCGTGCGCCCCGATGGGATTGAAATAACGCAGCGCTATGGCATTCACCTTATTGGAATTAATGGTATCCTGGATAATTTCCTCAGAAATTTGTTTGGTATTACCATAAGGTGATTCTGCCTTTTTGATAGGCGCTTTCTCTGAAACGGGCAGTTCGTCGGGCTGACCATAAACCGTGCAGGAAGACGAAAAAACAAGATTAGGCACACCACTTGCAATCATGCTTTCGAGGATATTCATCAACGAAACCAGATTATTTCGGTAGTACATCAAAGGCTTTTCGACAGATTCGCCAACGGCTTTAAAAGCTGCAAAGTGAATAACTCCTTTCAAATCATAATGCCTTCTGAAAAACTCCGTTGTCTTTTGCTGATCAGACAAATCAAACTGCTCAAAATGTGGTCTTTTACCAGAAATTTCTGCAATCGCGTCCACCACCCATTCCTGGGAGTTTGAGAGGTTATCTACAATCACAACTTCAAAACCCTCCTTTTGCAACTCCACAACTGTATGAGAACCAATATAACCCGTTCCTCCCGTTACTAATATTTTCATAATCTGTTATTTGAAAAGTTTTTTATTCAGAAATTTTATGAACGATTCCGTTTGAAAGCTGATATTTATCCCCACTTTCAGGACATATGGCTATGCCATGCTCATCAAACTTCAAGCGATGACCATATTCACTCATCCAACCTGTGTGACGAGCCGGATTGCCCACTACCAAAGCATAAGCAGGAACTTTTTTGGTTACAACTGCTCCGGCACCAATAAACGCAAATTCACCGATATCATTGCCGCAAACAATGGTGGCGTTGGCACCAATTGAAGCGCCGCGACCAACGATGGTTTTGGCATACTCTGCTTTGCGATTCACTGCACTCCGGGGATTAATTACATTGGTAAAGACCATTGAAGGACCCAAAAAAACATCGTCCTCACAAATCACTCCGGTGTAAATAGATACATTATTCTGAACTTTAACGTTGCGGCCCAGCACAACTCCTGGCGACACCACTACATTTTGACCAAAATTACAGTTCTCACCGATCTTGCATCCCGACATAATATGCGTAAAATGCCAAATCTTAGTTCCCTTGCCAATCTCACAGCCTTCATCGATCACAGCTGTTTCGTGGGCAAAATAATCATTGGTTGTTGTCATATGCTTCTCTGGAAATAAAATTTATAAAGTATTTGGTTTAGCGGCTGCAAGTTACAAGGAATATTAGATAATCGTAACACTTTAAGCCGAAAAACTTTAAATTTACCACCATAAAAGGAAATTATTGACTGCAATGTAATTTTACATTTTCACCTCCCAACATCAAGGGAAAAATTTATGAAAAAGCTGGTCTCATTTCATTCTTTCACTTCAATTAAACCTCTGATTTTCTGCTATTCAGAGGCCATGCTTTTGTTGATGTTTTTTTTCAGTTCAGGAATTTTTTCCAACTCGATTGCCCAAAGCTATTATAAAGTAAATCATTTTAGTCCGGATATGTATCAGGCTGGCAATCAAAACTGGGACATGAGCATGGATGGGGAAGGAACTGTGTTTCTGGCTAATAATAAAGGTTTGTTAGTGCTCGACGGAACTGAAACCAATCTATATGAAACCCCATCGAAAACAATTGTCAGATCAGTTTTTTCGCATAACGAACGTGTTTTTACAGGCAGTTTTGAGGAGTTTGGATTCTGGGAAAAAGATGATAATGGAGTGTTTTTGTATTTCAGTTTAAGTGAAAAAATCGACAAGGAAACACTTAAAAATCAAGAGTTTTGGAAAATCACCTTACATGAAGGGAAAATTTATTTTCAAAGCTTTGGTGCATTGTTTTACCTCGAAAATAATGAACTCAGACAGCTGGAAATTCCCGGATCAATTTTGTTTTTATTAGATAGCGGAGACCGGCTTTTCGTTCAGCAAATTGGAGGTTTGCTTTACGAAATTATTCAAAATGAGTTCATTCCTATTGAAAACAGCGAACAATTTAGCTCCACCGAGGTGAAATCGGCCATTGCCTTATCCCCGCAAAAAGTTCTTTTTGGAACCAGCTCTTTAGGTTTATTTGTTTTGGAGGAAGACATTTTTAAACCCTTCCCAAATGAAGCTCAGGAAGCTCTAAAATCCAGTATCTTAAACAATGGAATAAAAATTGGCAACCGGTTAATTTTTGGAACGATATTACAAGGGCTCTACATTCTGAGGACCGACGGGACGCTCGAAAATCATTTAAACAGTTCGAACTATTTGCAAAACAACACTATTTTGTCTCTGATAAGTGATGATGATAACAACCTTTGGGCAGGACTTGATAAAGGTTTTGACTTTATTTGGTTTGGCTCTCCGTTCGAAAATTACCATGAACCTGATGTTGACATAGGCTCTGTGTATGCAGCTGCTTTGTATAAATCAAAACTGTATATCGGTACTAATCAAGGGATTTACAATTTTGAATTGGATAAATCCGGAACTTTTATTAATCCTGTATTCATCCCAAAAAGCCAGGGACAAGTTTGGTTTATCCGCGAAATTGACGGACAGCTTTATTGTGGCTTAAACGAAGGAACATATTTGATCAGGGACGACCAACTCATTGAAGTTAGTGACATTAATGGAGGTTATAACCTGGAACCATATCAGCAGTATCATGAGATAAGATTACAAAGCACTTATAATGAAATTGTTGCATTCGACAAAACGAAAGGCTACTGGTCAAAAAGAAATGTTTTGGAAGGTGTTAATGCACCACAACGGTTTCTGGCCTCGGATCACCTTGGGAATTTACTTTTGGGTCATACCATAAAAGGCCTTTATTTGGTAAAACCCAATACAAACTTTGATAGTATAATCAGCTATTCGCAACTCAATGAGAGTAACGGTTTAAACTTCACCTCGAACAGGCTTTTCGCTGTTGACAACCGCATTTTGATACCCTCTGGTGATTCAATTTTTCAATGGGATGCCATGAACGAAAAAATCATCCCCTACACAACGCTAAACCAGCAACTTGGAAGTTTTGCAGAAGCCAAGAATATTTTAAATGCCGGACAATACAAGTATTGGCTCATAAAAGATACTGAGATTGGACTGTTCGAAATTCGTTTCGGAACTTCAAAGCTGCTCTACAGAATCTTACCCGATCTTTATAATTTGAACCTAATTGAAGATTATGAACAAATCATTCCACTCAATGACAGTCTGCATGTATTTTGCCTCGAAGATGGCTTTTCAATCCTCAACATCAATCGATTGAACAGGCTTACAGAAACACTTTCGCCACCCTTCGTAAAATCCATCTCTTTCACAAATATCTCAAACAAAACAGAATCATTTTCGCCTGACGGTAAGGCGCTTAAAATCAAAAATGCGTTCAATACCTTTGAAGTAATTTTCTCTAATTCTGATCCGGTCGGTCGTAAAAAGTATTTCCAATACCGCTTGATTGGCCTGGATAAAAGCTGGAGTGAATGGACTGACAAAAGCAAAGTTCAGTATTCCAGACTACCTTCAGGATATTATAGATTTGAAGTAAGAACGCTGAGTTCGAAAGGGATAATTACACCTGCCACAAACATAAACTTTGAGATCAAACGTCCCTGGTTTTTATCAACATTTGCCATTAGTTTGGATATCATACTAATTCTTATCCTAATAATCTTGCTTAGAAGCACTTACAGAAGAAGAAAATGGAAACTTCAGGAAAAGGTTTTAAAAGAAGAACGTCAAAAACTCATTCAGGAAAAGGAACATGCTGAAGCTGAAATGATCAAACTTTCCAATGAAAAACTACAATCCGAGATATCTAATAAAAACATGGAGTTAGCTAAAAACACCATGTTAATGATTCAGAAAAACGAATTACTAATTGGAATAAAAGGCGAACTCGACGCACTAAAAAATGAACTTGGCTATCGCTTGCCCAATAAATACTATGTTTCACTGGCACGACAGATCGACAAAGGATTAAACAGCGAAAATGATTGGGAAATGTTCGAGCATCTGTTTGATCAGGCACATGAAAACTTCTTTAAACGTCTCAAAACCAGTTTCCCAGATCTCACATCCAGTGATCTCAGGTTATGTGCATATTTGAGGTTAAATCTCTCAAGTAAAGAAATTGCACCGCTGCTGAATATTTCAGTTCGGGGTGTGGAAGAAAAACGTTACAGAATCAGGAAACGATTGGGACTTTCATCCGATCAGGGACTATCAGATTTCATTGTGAGTTTCTAAAAAATCAAACAAAATACATTCCTCAAGCTTCGATTTTTGGCAAAAAAAACAGAATTTTTAAGCTTTATCATCCAAACAGGCTCAGGATATCATTCCAGTGTTTTAAATATATTGTAAAAAATACTTAATTATATTAAATTGTATTTCAGTATTTTATGAACATATTATAAGCTATGATGAGGTGTTGAAGAGGTGACAAAATCAAACAAATTTGGGCCGAAGTAGTCAAGTTGATGTAAATTCCTCGCAATCGTTTGCGCTTGGTTGTAACTTTATCAAAAAATTAAAGCGCAGTGCGAATCAATTTAACAGCGAAAATAAAAGGATCTTCACATTTAACATTAGCTATCGTAATGATGGCTGGGATATTTCTTGTAGACAGTTCATGTGATTTTACTAAACCTTCAGAGAGTTCAAACGAGCAAAAACCTGATTTAAGCTTAACAAAAGAAGCCTTCCTCTCTGATCTCAAATTGCGCACTTTTAATTATTTCTGGCAGGTTGTTGATTCAGCAAGCTGGCAATCAGACGATCGCTATCCAACTATGCATTTTACAAGCATTGCCGCAACAGGTTTTGCGCTTCCTGCATATATTATAGGTGTAGAAAATGGCTACATCGACAGAAGTCTTGCGGCCGAAAGAGTACTTAATACACTTAACTGGCTAATAAATGCTCCTCAAGGCGCTGAAAAAGCAGGAATCAGTAGCTATCAAGGATTTTACTATCACTTTTTGAATTACGGAACCGGAACACGTTTCAAAGATGTTGAATTGTCGTCGATTGACACCGGACTTTTAATGGCTGGTATTTTAACTGTGATGAGCTATTTTGACGAAAATGAACCCACAGAACAAGAAATCAGAAAACTTTCGGATGAGCTCTACCGTAGGGTAAACTGGAATTGGATGATGGATGAGAAACCGACAATGAGCATGGGCTGGAAGCCAGAATCAGGTTTTATTCAGGCACAATGGAAAGGCTATAATGAAGCGATGATTTTGCTCATCATGGCCATGGGGTCGCCTACCTATCCCATTTCAGAAAACTCATGGGATATTTGGACATCAACTTATCTGTGGGAAGACTTTGAAGGCTATGAGCATGTTAACTTTGGTCCGCTGTTCGGTCATCAATATTCTCACGCATTTATTGATTTCAGAGGGATACAGGATGACTATATGCGTGATAAAAATATTGATTACTTTGAAAATAGCCGACGTGCTACCTTGAGTAATCGCGCTTATTGTATCCGTAACCCATTGGAATTTAATGGATACAGCGAAAATATCTGGGGACTTACAGCCAGCGATGGTCCAGGACTCGGCTGGAAAAATTGGAATGCTGACAGCATCGATTTTAAATCATACAATGCCAGAGGCGTCGCTGCAGATTACAGGCAGGATGATGGAACAATTGCTCCCACAGCAGCAGGAGGCTCGATTCCATTTGCGCCGCGAAACAACAGACGCACTATACGAAATGTGTAAAAATATGGATCTGAACTCTACCGTGATTATGGCTTTGCTGATGCTTTCAATCTGAGTGTAAGCGAAACAGGCTGGTTGCAACTGATTATATTGGAATTGATCAAGGCGCACTGTTGCTTCAACTTAAGTATCCGGCAAGATTGATCTGGAATATTTTAAAGAAAGGAACCCATACATCATCAAAGGCCTTCAAAAGCAGACTTTAGTGGCGGATGGCTCGACGAAATTAAACAACCCTGACAACTTTTAATCAAACTTTTATGAATAAATATCTACGCTTAATGAAACCAATCCTACTTAGCATCGGATGCTATTGGCGAGCACGAAGTTTGTTTGCGCAACAAATCGTGAGTGGTGTAGTAACGAGCAGCGATACCAAAGAAACGCTTCCGGGTGTTAATATTGTTGTGAAAGGCACCACCAAAGGAGTGATTACAGACCTTGATGGCAATTTCATCAGGCTTCAGGCTGATGAAAAAGTACTTCAATTTTCTTACACAGGTTACGAAACTTCAGAAATTGAAGTGAGCGGAAGAATATCATCCAATATTGAATTGAAAGTAAACGTGAACTACTCGATGAAATTGTAGTAATCGGTTATGGAACAGTAAGAAAAAGCGACCTCACAGGGGCTGTAAGTTCGATCAAATCAGAAGAAATAAGCAAATTACCGGTATCAACCTGAACAATCCCTGCAGGGAAAAGTGACAGGGTGCAGGTGAAAGCAGCAACTCTGGCGCTCCCGGATCAGGCGTTACTGTAAGGGTGCGTGGTATCGGAACTATTAATAATTCTTCTCCCATTATGTGGTTGACGGGATGATTCTGGATGACATCTCATTTTCTCAACTCATCAGATATTTTATCGATGGAAGTACTCAAAGACGCCTCTGCAACGGCAATTTATGGATCCAGAGGTGCAAATGGCGTAATTTTTGGTTCAAACAAAAACTGCAGACAGAAAACAGGCAAAAACTCAAATCACCTTTAATGCGGAATACGGCATTCAGCAATTGGCTCAAAAAATTGATCTGCTGGACGGTCGTCAATTTGCAATTATCTCAAATGAAATCAGGCCTGGCTCCTACAACAATGTAGATGCTGTGCAAATACCGACTGGCAAGATCTGGTATTTCCGCACTGCTCAATGCAAAACCTGCAGCTTTCAATATCAGGCGCAACTGAAAAAATCAAACTATTATATTGGGTTGGGTGCTTATAATCAAGATGGTATCGTTCCGCAAGATTATTATCAGCGTCACAGGCATTAAACTCAACAATGATACCTATTATATGTAAATGATCGCGTTAAAATTGGGAATAATTTTACCATATCACCTTTTAAACAGCGCAACGCACCGACGTAACTTATCAGGTTTACAGGAGCTGTACGTTTTGGAACCCTATTATGACGATGGCACTTTTGGTGTGGTTTGCAATGTTGGAAATCCGCTGGCCGATCTGGCTTATTCCAACGATTATCGCTCAGGGGTGAGAGGCGTTGGCAATCTTTTGCAGAAGCAACAATCGCAAAGATTTCGTTTTCCGCTCAGTTATGGGATCGATGCTTCCTTTAATAAAGCCGAACGGTTCACGCCGGCTTACACCATTATAACCTGATGGAACAGCCTCATAACAGCGAACCTACAGCGATTTGTGAAGTTCAGGCGATAACTTCGGACTGGCTTTTGGGAAAACACCCTCACTTACAACAAACAATTCAACGAACGCGCCATCAATGCAGTTGCAGGCTACACCATGCAAAAATCCGCTCGGAATCTCTCGGCATATCCGGACAAAATCTAATTCGCGATGGCGAAGATTTCTGGTATATCGAACCACCTTATGTAATTGACAGAAAGTAACAATATCAATATGTTACAAGTATTTTCAATGGTGTGGATGCCAATCAATACTACAATATGATTTCCGTATCTATTCCCGTGCAAACTATACGTATGACAACAGGTATATTGCCACGGTAACCTTCCGGCGTGACGGATCTTTCCAAGTTCAGTACCGAAAACCGCTATGGTAATTTCCCATCATTTGCGCTGGGCTTTGGAATTTGATCTTTGAAGATTTTATGAAAGATATGGGGCAGCTTTCCAGCCTGAAAGTGCGTGCCAGCTGGGGCAAGATTGGTAATGACAAAATCAGCTATTTCGACCGCTTTGCTCGTGTTCAATCTGACCTTTTGCCATTTTTGGCAATCCGGATCGCACCTTCCGGCAGCCACCTACATCAAAACAGGAAATCCTGATTTGAAATGAAGGCGCAACCTCCCAAACAGATATCGGACTTGAAGTCGGCTTTTTCAACAACCGGCTTACCGGTCGTTAAACTAGCCACAACCGGCAAACAGATGATATTTTGGTTGAATTATCCACTCCCGGACATCTGGGCAGCAGCCGGGGCGTAAGGGCGGATACGTAGCTCGTGTTAAATATTGCCTGATTGTGGTGGTTTTGAATTTAACCTGCAATGGCGCGAAAAGGATTGAGATTTTAGCTACAGCGTTGGTATTTTGGAACTACAATCCACAACGAAGTGCTCAATATTGGAGGCAATAGCGGAGTAGATTCTGTACTTGTGAGCGGATATTTGGGTATTGGCATACCTGCTGGCCCTTACACCAGCGTTGGAAAACCCGTTGGTGCATTTTATGGTTATGTAACAGACAGGATTTTCCAAACGCGAGCAACTCGATATTGCTCACATACTTCACAAGCCGGTGTAGGCGATTTAAGATTTGTGGATGTGAACAACGACGGCCCGTCTGGATGGCAACGACAAGAACCTATCGGTTCTCCTGTGCCTGATTTTATTTTGGGCAATGTAAACCTGTCCTAAAAGCTTTGATTTTTCTTTGGATATCCAAGGACAAACCGGCAATAAAATCTTCAACGGCAAAGATGGTGCGTCCTGATCCCTATAATTTTGAAGCACGTTTGGGATCGCTGGACAGGCGCAGGAACCAACAACGAAGAACAGGCCTTCCTTTGGTGGATATAATTTATACTCCATCAGACAAATTTATCTTCGATGGCTCTTTCATCCGTCTGAAATGTTATTCTGGGATATTCTCTTCCTGCAAACCTTTCGCAAAAACATCTCAAACATTCGTCTTTATGTGAAGGCTACAAATGTGCTAACCCTCACCAAATACACCGGTTATTCCCCGAAATAGGCAGTTACGATGTGCTTTCAAACAACATCGACAACGGGATTTACCCCATTCGGCTGTTTTATGCATTTGGTATTAATGTTTCATTATAAAAATTGGAAACTCATGAAAGCAATTCATTTATAATCATACTGATCATCATACTGTTAGGCTTTAGTTCTTGCGAAAAATTCCTGGAAGTAAACCCGCAGGGAGAGCTCACACAGGCTTGTTTCTGCTACGGCTACTGATGCACTATTGGCTACTAATGCCGTTTATACTACCCTCCGAAGCTGGCATTATCATTCCGGCGGCAGAGATTTAGATATTATGTCGGATGACGCCCTCAAAGGAAGCAACCCCAACGATGCACTGAACACTGTTGGGCCTTATAACACCTTCAGTATCACAACCACACAGGATGGGCTTGATCGTTGGTGGGCAGCACTTTATCAAGGTATCAAACGTGCCAATGTGGTTATCGAAAAAGTGGCTGAAATCAATATGGACGAACAGCTGCAAACACGCTATATCGCAGAAGCACGCTTTTTGCGGGGACTTTATTATTTTGATCTTATAAGGGCCTGGGGTGGAGTTCCAATCGTTACCACAACCGATCCGGAGCTAAAAATTCCAAGAGCCACAGCAGATGATGTTTACAGCCTGGTAGAAGAAGATCTGCTTTTTGCTGTTGAAAATCTCCCATCCAAAGGTACTTACGGCGCAAATGATTTTGGAAGGGCCACAACAGGAGCAGCCAAAGCCCTTTTGGCAAAAATGTACCTCTTCAGGAAAGACTTTGTGAATGCAGAAAAATATGCCTTAGAAGTCATTCAGTCAGGACAGTACGACCTGGAACCCAATTTTGCGGATGCCAATGGCAAAAATGGTGAGCACGGCATAGAATCGGTTTTTGAAATCGGTGCTATGGAAAATGAATCCTCACTTGGCGATCAATATGCCAACACACAGGGGGTTCGTGGAACTCCTAACAGAGGATGGGGTTTCAACCGTCCAACACTGGAACTAAGGTACTCCTTTGAAGAGGGCGATCCAAGAAAAGATCTCACCATAATCGATCTTGGTGAAGAAATTGACGGCATTTTGATTCAGGGCGACGGAACAACACCGGACGAAACCTATGATGAAGAAGGCAACCTGATCGAAGTGGAATGCTATAACCAGAAAGTATGGATTCCGGGCACAAGCACCGATTCGCAATTTGGCCACAACCGCAGGTTGATTCGCTTTGCTGATGTTTTGCTCCTGGCAGCCGAGGCGCTGAATGAAAATGGCAAATCAGGCGAAGCGCTCATCCATCTAAACAGGGTAAGAGCCAGAGCCCGTCATGGAAATCCGGATATTCTGCCTGATATCAATGAAACAAATCAAACTACCCTGCGCGAAATCATCCTGAATGAACGACGTCACGAACTGGCACTCGAAGGACATCGTTTCTGGGATTTGGTTCGCACTGGCTATGCTCCGCAATTCCTTGGTCCTCGCGGATTTATCAGTGGAAAACATGAACTTTTACCAATCCCTCAAAACGAAATAGATATCTCACAAGGTGTTTTAACACAAAACCCAAATTGGCCTTAATTCAATTTTTAATTTAATCTAATAAAGCTATGAAACATTTTACCATTTTAATTTTGGCAGTGCTTTTCAGCACAGCTTATTTGCAAGCTCAAATGATCGAGGATTTTGAGCACATCCCACTAAACCTAATGCTTGGTGGCGATGACGACAACAGTACAATGACGATTGTGCCAACACCTGAAGGCACTTCAAACCCAAGCTCGCATGTTGTTAAATATCACCGAAGCATGAATGGGGTGCCATGGGGTGGTTTTTGGTCAGCATTACCGGAGCAGTTGGATCTTACAGAAAACAAATACGTACATGTTCGTGTAATGAAAACACGCATTAGTCCGTTGAAGTTTAAAGTTGAAGGCGGTCCAAGCGGCAATCTTGAAGTTGCCAGTATGAACCCACAAACAGTTGTAAATGAATGGGAAGACATTGTATTCGACTTCTCCGAAAAAACTGGTCTGTGGAATGTGATCGCCTTTATGCCTGATTTTGAAGATCCATTAACCTTAACTGAAGACATCGAGATTTATTTCGATTACATCATGGTGAATAACGATCCCACTCCAGGCAGCGATGCAGTTTATGTGATAGAAGATTTTGATCACATTCCCCTCAACCTGATGCTTGGCGGCGACACCGATAACAGCAGCATGGAAGTTGTAGCAAATCCTGCTCCGGATGATGTGAATGGAAGCGCTAACGTTATCCAATACCACCGCAGCATGAACGGCGTGCCATGGGGTGGTTTTTGGTCGGCATTGCCAGAACAGGCAGACCTTACAGTAAACAAATATGTTTACGTTAAAGTTTGGAAACCCAGAGTAAGTCCTATCAAATTCAAAATGGAAGGCGGACCTTCAGCAAACCTCGAAATTTTCAGTATGAATCCGCAGGAAGTTACAAACGGCTGGGAAGAAATCGTATTTGATTTTACAGACCTGACAGGCCTTTGGAGTGTAATTGCCTTTATGCCTGATTTTGAAGATCCGCTTACACTTACCGAAGATATCGACATATATTTTGATGATATCCGACTGATGCCAGATCCATTAACAAATACAGCTGAATTACAAGCTTCAAGTCCGCTTAAGGTATTCCCAAATCCGGCACAGGATTTTATTACTATCCAGCTTGATGAGCTGATCCGCGAGGTTCAGATTTTTGATTTGAGCGGTAAACTGATGCTACAAGCTAACAGCCTGAGCAAAGAGGACAGAATTGACCTGTCAGGATTAAGCAAGGGAATGTATATCTTGAAAGTTAACACTTTAAACAATTCTTATACACACAAAATAAATCACTAACACTTTAACACAATTAATTTATGAAAAAGCAATTTCTAATTTTCTTCTTATTGGCGCTCACCTCAGCAGCCCTGATATTAAACGGCTGTAAAAAGGATGAAGATCCGGTTGATCTGGCGCTAACAGGATTAACTGCCGGCGACATCGATTTGAATGGTGCTACTTCTCCTTCGAACGTGCCCGTTGAGCCTGTTTTTACTGCTACTTTCAATACCGATATTGATGCTGCAACGGCAACAGCGACAAATATTACCCTAACACAGGATTACGACAACGCAAATATTCCTGTAACGGTAAGTGTAAATGCAAATACCATTACAATTACACCCCAAAATGCCCTGGGTAATGGAACACTCTACAAACTCGAACTTTCGGGTGGTATCCTTTCAACCGATGCAAAACCGCTGACTGCTTTGAGCAGAACGTTTACAACTATCGGCACATTCTCACCTGCAGGAATTGTTGCACACTGGACTTTTGAAGACAATGCCAATGACGTTGTAGGAAATTATACCCCATCTGCAAGTGGCGTTGTTGATATTGCTTACAATGCAAGTCGTAATGCCGAGGCCGGAAAAGCTGCAACTTTCAATGGCACAACAAGTATCATCGAAATTCCAAACGGAGATCAGTTGATCAATACCCATGATTTCACTATTAGTTTTTGGGTAAAAGCAAAT
>JAGYNM010000053.1 GCA_018399335.1 Bacteroidales bacterium
AAAAGCTTCCAGTTCAGGACGCTGATTGGTAAGCATCAGCTCGCCATTTTCCTGATTTGGAATCAGCAGGCTGTCGCTGGCCTTGAGTGGAATTCCTGAATAGGTTGCCAGCATGGCGATGGCTGATTTTCTGCCGGCTTCGCTTCTGGTTTTTTGCTGGATAAGCTTCAGACGTTCAACTTTTAAAGTATTTATTTCAGATTGTAGTAGCATACCGCTTTCAAAGGCAGATTGCATTTCACGCAGCAGCTCATCAAGGCTTTCGATGGCGCTTTGCTGCACTTTGATTTGCTGATCGAAAAGCAAAGTCTGATAATAAATGCTATGAATTTGTTCGCGGAAGTGAAACCGCTGCTGGTCAATATTTTTCAGCGCTACGGCCAGATTGGCTTCTTCCACTTTTTTTCTTTCACGTGCTATTCCACCATCGTAAATCAGTTGGGTGATGTCCAGATTTAGTTTGTACCAGTCTTTGGCAATTTCAGGGGCGTTGAAGCCTGGAATTGGGACTTCAATTTTTGTGACATCAGATTGGTAGCTCGCTTGTCCGTTGAGCAATAGCTGTGGTTTCCATCCATTGTCAATAGTGGCAGCCTGCAGCTCATGAATTTCCTGTTGAATAGCAGCCTGTCCGCTGATAGCGTAATGCTTTAAGGCAGAATCCACAATGGTTTCCAGCGAAAAATACCGATCAGGATTTTGTGCTTTTGATCCAAGTACCAAAAAAATCAGAAATGCAGCAAGGATAGCATTTTTCATCATTTATTCGTTTGGAGGTTAATGGAATTTAAGATGGTTTCGATTACCTCTTCCGATCGTTTTGCCATGAAGTTTTGATAAGCTGCTGTGTTTTGCCTAAAAATTACGCCTTCGATCATTGGTTTGGCTACGATGGGAAAAATAATCAAAGCCATTATGTTGATTATCAAACTGTCGGTTTCAATGGGGCGAATCTTTTTTTCGGTAACAGCTTGTGTTATCATGCGCGACAATTTGGGAAAAGGGAAAACCTGTGCAGCTGCCAAACTCCTTATACGATCGGGGTTTTGACTCAGCTCGTGAATGATAAACTGTGGAAGATGAGGGTTTTTCTGAATGAAATTCGTGTAGAACGGCACAAAAAATCGGATGAAAGTTTCCAGTTCGGTTATTTCATCCAGCTTTTGCGACAAAGTGGGAATAAGTTGCCCAAATGCTTCAGCGAAAATCTGTTCGAAAAGCTTTTCCTTCGATCTGAAATAGTAATGCAGCAGGGCCTTGTTGATGCCTGCTTCGTCTGCAATTTCCTGCATTTTCGTTCCCTGAAATCCTTTTCGGATAAAGACTTCTCTGGCTGCTTTGATAATATGTTCTTCGGTGGTCATAGGCTTAACTAATAAGTTTAACTAAATGGTTAAACTATTTGGCAAAAATAATACAGTTTTATATTTTGTCAAGTTTTTTGTTGGTCTTTGTTTTACTTTTGCATCGGCTTTTGGATCGCTCACTACCAAAGTCTGAAATTGAATTACGTTGAGTTTAAAACACATGATTATGAATGTTATCGCACTGTTAAGGGGATTTGTTGCAGCAATGATTTTAATTATCGTTGTTTCCTGTTCGTCAACACCTGAGTCGAAATTGCTTGGAACCTGGAAAGTTACGGATGTGCAGGTCGATTTTGATGAGCAAAAAACAGATCCCGGAACTGTTAATCAGGTGGCTGAGCGTGAAAAGAAAACCATTTTGAAGTTTACCAGCGACAGCACCCTTACAATTATTGATAACAACAATACGCACAAGGCTTTATGGAAACTGGCTGAAGATGGAAAAGTTAGCTATAGCTTTGAAGGAGATCAGCTTAATAATGATCTTGGTGTTTATAAGGATGGAACAATAACCATAACTTCCGACACGCCTCTGGGCGAAATCATCACTGTTTTTGAGAAATCAAAATAGTGAGCCCATTCTGAAATTCAAAAAACTACTGATTTTTAGCTTTCTCCCTTTAGGGTTAGGGGGCAAAAGCTAAAAATCAGCAGTTTTAAGTTGCCTGGGGGATTAAGGGTGCAAAATTGACTTTTCAGGAGTGGACTCAAAATAGTAGTTTGTTTTTGTTGCTCATTTTTTTTGATTCATATTTTTTTGAATAGCTATTTTTCATACCTTCGCCTCTTTAACAGATTGAACCTTTTGATCTTTGTTTTTGTAGAAGCTGATTTGTATCTAACAATGGCAAAGGCCTCTTTGCCTGCTGGCTGTGTTGATGGTTTCCTAAACCGGAACAAATCAACGTTTTTCAATCTGTAATTCATGAAAGCTATAATTTTTGATATCCGAAGTTTTTCGGTGCACGACGGCACCCGGCATCCGCACAACATTTTTTCTTCAAGGTTGTCCGCTCCGTTGTGCCTGGTGTCATAATCCCGAAGTCATGCCCGGCTTACAAAAGCTGAACGGATCGCGCAGGCTGGGAAACAAGCGGTACCTTTACGCAGAACAAATTGGTGAGACTATGCGCAAGCAAGCACTTGAGCTGAAGCCGACCGGCACATGAAGATTCCAAAGGTGGCATCACGCAGGTGAGCGAACCGTTGATGCAGGCTGGTTACACAACGTGCTTGATGGTGCACGACTTGTAGTATTCATACGCATTGGATACTTCGGGATTTGTTCAAAAAACAGTTTTTCAGGAAGTAACAAAAGTGCTGACCGCTGTTTTATTCGACTTGAAAATCATGGATGAGGCTTCACGGAAATATACTGAAAAATCAAACCGTTGATTTTAGACAATTTTAAATGGCTGATTCGTCAAAAGACGGATTTTACCTCAAATTCAATCATCCTTATTCAGAATATTACTGATACACCTGAAAATTTGCAGGCAATCAGAGCCGTATTAAAACAAGCCAAATTCATTCAGCGCATTGATCTCTTGCCCTATCATCAAACAGCTTGTAATAAATACAATCGACTTGATTTGTCTTTACAGCCTCAATCATCTGCCCGGCTATCCCTTGATAAGCAGCAACAAGTAAAGAATATTTCAATGATATGCTTACCTTTGGTAACTTTGGTGCCCTCTAAAACCAAAAAGCAATGAACAAACGCGGCTAAACCCTCAGACAACTCAGCCTTGATGCCGTGCCAGCTATCTCGGCCGAACGCGCTATGCTGATTACTGAATATTATCAGCAACTGCAGAAAAGATCATCATGTTGTTGCCATTCAGCGCGCAGAGGCTTTCCGGCATTTGATGATGAATAAAAAATCTATTTGCATGAACAGGAAATCATTGTGGGTGAGCGCGGTCCGGAACCAGCACACCAACATCACGAGATTTCGCTTCACAGTCTCGAAGATCTGCGAATTTTGAATGATCGCGAAAAAGTAAGTTTCAAAGTAAGTACCGCAACTTTTGAGGTTTATGAAAAATAATATAATTCCTTTTTGGAAAGCCGGACGCAGCGCGACGGAACTTTTTGCGGCCATGTCGGATCAATGGATCAAAGCCTATCAGGCAGGAGTATTTACTGAGTTTCAGGAACAGCGCGCTCGGGCATACCGTTGCCGGAAAACGTTTGTTTAGTATGGGTATGCTTGATATTATTGATGAAATAAATGAAGTGAAACAGTCCAAAGCAGCACGAAGGAATTGCCCAAAGTCAATGGGAAGAGCTGGAAGCTATGCAGATAGCCGCCCGAGGCCATGATTGCCCCTTTGCTGAACGTTATGTGAAAGCGCTGGAATTGCAACTAAAACAAACTACAAATGCTGAAAGAATAACTGAGTTACATAGATATGATTGCTGTATGTAAAAGGGTTCCTGCTTATACGCCACAATCTTTTCACGAAGATGCTTCAGCATTATTGGTTTATCCATGTGGGGATTATTTCGGAGCTCATCACTGGGACTCCTTTAATCCGGGAAGACTGGATCAGCACCTCTGGCCATTTTATCAGGAAACAGCAGCTGGAAGTTTAAGTAAAAGAGCAGGCAAAAGAATTGTTACAGGCGCGGATCAAATTCAGCCAATCATCCGGCTCCGCCAAAAGTTGGCGTAACAGCGGCAGAAAGTAATACTTATACCGATTTTGCATTGATCCGGGTGGGCCTAACCGAAAAAGGAGCCGATGCAGTGAATGAGCTAAGTTTTTTTGATTTTGGATGTGATAGAAGAGATGCGACTCCTGCAGCCCAGCTCCATGGTGCAGATCAGCAAGAATCCGGATCATTTTACTCGCGGGCACTGCAAATTACTAAAACAGGTTTTGGACAGCCTTCTTTTTTCAATACCGATGCTGTATCAACAACACTCCGGCAGAAAAACAATCGAAAGATGCCCGCAATGTAGGTGCCGAAGTGGTTGTGTTGAAACAGGTGCCTTTGGCACTGAAGCCTATACCTTATCAGGATATTTAATCTTACAAAGGTCTTGGAATTAGCGATTTATGGAGGTTTCAGTCGCGCACAAAGCAACAGCTTGGCCCGCAAACAAAAGCCACAATCGTGTCAGGCGTTTCGAAGAATTCTATCAACAATTTGAGGGCAACAACTGGAATGGTTTATCATATCAAACTGGAAGGCAACCGTAAATTGAATCACTTTTTGCCGAATGGATGCCCGTGCCTTTCCTGGTGTGCGGATTGCGTGCAAAATGCTGAAGATTACAATGCTGGTGGGTGCCGATACAGCTTCGCCCATGTGCGAGGTGTTGGGCTGGTAGCAATACCGATAGTCTTGCAGCAATCAAAAAATGGATTATGATTCACAAGAAGTTTCATCTAATCAGTTGATTCAGAATCGCCAGAAGGATTTTGTTGGTGTAAATGCTGCATAAACTTGTTTACGACACTCAAAAATGGGGGCAATAACGATTCAAGCCGATCAGCATGCGTTGCGGGTTTTTCGAGGATTTTCACATTGGTGGATGGCAAACCTAATAATCAGAAAGGCTTTTCAGGATTAAATCTGCGCTTTAAGCTACTTCTCATGTATATTTTGGGAGTGTTACGGTGCCATGCCTGATGGAAGACTTATCAGCCGCTGAGCAGAAGGTAGTCCGGTGCAGGGTGAAGGATATCAAAGGCGGTTGGTTTTGCAATCAGCCGGAAAGCTTGATCATGTGCGAACCGGGCGCTACTTAATCAGAAGTTTTGCGCTGGTTTTAACAGCGAAGAAACTATCAAAGCGGTTTCCAGTTGTTATTTTCTTCCGGCTCGATGGCCATCATATTCAATGTGGTGGAAGCTGAAACCTTGCGTGATGCACAAAGCATCCGGGCTATACCGTGATTTGATTGTGCGTGTGGCCGGCTATTCCGACTATTTTAATGATCTGGGTGTTGATCTTCAGAATGAAATTATTGCCCGCACCGCGCATACTTCCGGATAGATTTAATTGCTTCTTTTTGCAATAACTTTTACTTAAATCACTTACGGGTTTCAAGTTCAAGCTTTAGTTATTGTTGTGATCTTTCTTACGTGAATTTTATTGACAGATTTCTACAGCGAAGGAGTTTGCCATATCTTGTATGGCTTCATCGCAAAATTCTTAATTGCGAAGCTTTAAAAGTATTGTTATTGCGAGCCATATATAGCAGGTTTTTTCTTTCGTGATATAAAAATTATCAACTAATAATAAATTTCGGAGATAATCAATAGCGATAAATAAGTTGCAATTTTTATTTTTGTCTTACTTTCGCAAAAGAATAGGTGTTTTCTTTTGCGCCTAAAAACCGTCACGAACCAAAAATATTATGCTAAACCAGAGGTTACAGCAAAAATTACTTCAAAAGCTTTCGCCTCAGCAGATTCTGCTGATGAAGCTCTTGCAGATTCCGTCTGTGGCCTTGGAACAACGCATCAAGCAGGAAATTGAAGAAAATCCGGCACTTGAAGTGGAAGAGGGCGAGTTGGAAGCCGAGGAACAGGTAGACGATTTTGAGGATGATGATCCTGTGGATGAATTTAGTGATGAGGAGGAGTATGATTCCACCGACGACGAATTTGATTTTGACGACTATCTGGATGATGATGATATTGCCAGCTATAAATTGGCATCTAACAATTCGAGTGCCGACGATGAACGCTATGAAATGCCTTTTTCGAGCCATCAGAGCTTTCAGGATTTTTTATTGCAGCAGCTTGGCTACCGCAAACTCAACGAAAAGGATCACATAATAGGAGAGTATATCATTGGAAACCTGGATGATGCCGGTTACCTGAACCGGCCTTTGGATGCTTTGGCCGACGATTTACTTTTTGCGCTCAACATCAAGACCAATAAAAAGGAATTGCTGGAGGTTTTAAGTGTGATACAGGATTTTGATCCGCCTGGTGTTGGCGCCCGCAATTTGCAGGAATGTTTACTGATACAGCTTCGTAGGCTTCAGGATGAAGAGCCCGAAAAAGATTTTAGGATGGCAATTATGATCGTGGATCGGTTTTTTAATGAATTCACTAAAAAGCATTACGATAAAATTATCAAAAGAGCCGAAATCAGCGAAGATGTGCTCAAAGATGCCCTGACCGAAATTCTTAAGCTAAATCCTAAACCCGGCAACTCGATGAGTGATGCAGGTCGCACAAGTCAGTATGTGATGCCGGATTTCATCATTTTTAATAACGATGGTGAATTGGAACTCACGCTCAGCAGCCGCAACACCCCTGAATTACGAGTCAGCAGAGCCTACGCCGAAATGCTGGAAGCTTATTCTGAGAATAAGAAAAGCAAGAGCAACAAGGATGCGCTGATGTTTGTGAAACAGAAAATCGACTCAGCCAAATGGTTTATCGATGCAATCAAGCAGCGACAAAACACGCTTTACCTTACGATGCGTGCCATTATGGATTATCAATATGAGTATTTCCTCACAGGAGACGAAACCCAGCTCAGGCCAATGATTTTGAAGGATATTGCAGAGATTGTGAATCTTGATATTTCAACGATTTCGCGTGTTGCCAATTCCAAATATGTTCAAACGCCTTTCGGAACTTATCTCTTGAAAAGCTTTTTCAGCGAATCCATGCAAATGGACGATGGTGAAGAAGTTTCGACACGAGAGATCAAAAAGATCCTTAACAATTGCATTGACGCTGAAAATAAGTCTAAACCACTTACCGATGAGCAACTTACAACGATACTTAAAGAAAAAGGCTATCCCATAGCACGCCGTACAGTGGCCAAATATCGCGAACAACTCAATATACCGGTTGCCCGACTGCGTAAAGAACTTTAAAACATGCTTATTACGCTTGAAAAACAATTTGCAAAGCTGATCTCTGTTTTATTTCATCCGCTGCTGATTCCTGTATGGGCCTATCTTGGATTGGTTTGGCAAGCTGACCTCATTATGCTGCGCATACCTTATAATATGGTCTGGAATCTGGCTGGCCTTATTTTTCTAACAACTTTCATATTGCCGCTTTTTGTCATCATGCTGATGCTTAGATTTAAAATGATCAGCAGTTTACAAATGCCACTCCGACAGGAACGTATTGCGCCATTGATTGTTACAGCAATCTTTTTCTTCCTGACTTATTATCTCCTTAAAACCTTAGAAATTGCTCCCGTTTTATACGTTTATATGTTGGGAGCAACTTTATTGGCTATAATCGCATCAGCCATCACATTATGGTGGAAAATCAGCCTGCATATGATTGGGGCAGGTGCGTTAACGGGAGCTTTTGCCGGATTGGCGCTGCTTTCGCCAGAGGCCTTCACAATGCTACTTTTCCTGGCAATTTTTATAAGCGGACTCACAGGCACCTCGCGATTAATACTTTCGGCACATAAACCCATGGAAGTGTACATAGGCTATTTAACAGGCCTGGCGCTAATGCTTAACCTTTTCTTGTGGATCGGAAATTAAAGAATTTATTTTTGTGCTGATTGCGTCAGCGCTAGCTAAATTAAAATGGTGCCAGCGTGATACCCACTGAAAGTGGATAAAACTCGGGGCCCAAATCGCGTTGGAAAACCCTTGCAGGCTGGTAGTAGGCAAACAGGTTGATCCATTTATAACCAACACGGAAGGTGGGTCCGAAAGTATAACTCTCAAGTGAGTTAAGGCGTTTTGTTTTGGTATAAACGCGAGGGCCAACAGCAGTGATATCGCCCACGTATTTGGCTTTACTGTCGATGGCAACACCAAATTTAAATCCTACTCCTAATTTCCAGGCATTTTTGAAACGAAAGCGAAATTCTGCCGGAAAATCCAGGTAAACAAGGTTGATCTTGCTTCTTTTATAGTTATTGGTGATGGGCACAAATTTTACGGTATCAGCTGTAATATCACCGATTTGGGTGTTGGAATAAAAATTCTGAGAACGAATTCCAACGCCAAGCGAAAAGGTATGAGCACTTTTTCCGAGTGGGAAATTATAGGTACCAAATACATTAAAACCCTGATTGATGGTGCGGGCATCATAATCTGCTGGCGTTTCGGTAAGGATATCGGTATAGAGATCGAAGCCTACCGAAAACTTTTTACTCGTTTTATCTGTAATGATCTGAGCTTGAACGGTTGTTAAAAACAGAGCGAAGATCAGTAAAATTCCAATTTTTTTCATCTGAGGCAATTTAATTTTTACGGCAGCTTTTGCTGTATAACGTTGCAAAGGTACAAATTTGCATGCGTGCTGTAAATAATATTCGTATATTGTTGAATTAACGCATCATTTCGTCTAATAGCTGATGCATACTTGAGCTATTCCATTTGGCTGCTCCGGTTTTCCGGATGACGATTTTCTGCTCCGGACTAATGACAAATGTTGTTGGGATGCTTTGCGTGGCAAACTCTTGAGGTACACCAGACTGATGGTAAAACACCGGCATATCAAAACCTCTTTTTTCCATAAAGGCAGCCACTTTTTCGGGCGATTCATCTGTGACGAGCAAAAAAGCAACTTTATCGCCATAATTGTCATATAAATCTTGAATATCGGGCATTTCAGCTATGCAGGGCGGGCACCAGGTAGCCCAGAAATTTAAAAATACCGGCCTGTCCTGATAATCAGAAAGGCTGTATGATTTTCCGTTTGCATCCACAACCTCCCAATTTAAGGCTGTGCTGCTCAAACCAGATTGTTTATCTTCATCCAGGGTGCCCGGACTCATCGCTGTGATGCCAGATACAAAAGCACTAATTTCTTTTCTGCTGGCAGGAATCAGTAAGCCTATAATGAGCAAAACGAAAAACAGGTCACTAACTTTCGAAAACCAACCCTTTTTCTCCCAGTAATCTTTCCATCTTTTCTTTATGTATGCTTTCATTCAGCAGTTTATCAGTTAGTTGTTAGGTTTTTTCAATAGTTCGCTCAGTTGTGCCCGTTCGTCGAGCAGCCTGTCAATTTCGTCGCTTTTGAGTCCCGGACGACTGAGCATGGCATCAATATAGGCAATTTTCTCCATTGGATCTCCTTGATTTAAAGCGGGAGCAGGCTGTCGTAAGATGGGAATTTCATCGGGTTCATTTTCAGTAAGAAAATCATCCTCGCCTAGCTCTTCTTTCATCTGTTTGATAAACATCCGCAGCATCTGACGCATAGGTTCATTTACCGATCCCATCATCTGCATCGATAACTGGTCTTTCATGGTTTCGTAATTGCGCAAAAACAATTTAAGCTGTTCAAACTGAGCCTTGTCGATTCCCGGCATATTTTCTTCGGGATAACGCTCAATTAATTTGTTGAACAGGCGAAAAAGCTCTTCAATATCTTTTTTGAAATCTTCGTTTTCCATAGCACAAAAATAATCAATTTGCGAATTTAGTATGCTATTAGAACAACTAGCTTGCCAAAAAGTTACAAGGCGAGATGGGCAGATAATCGTGCTAAAAGTGTTGGTTTAGAATGCTGACAAGCTGTCAGAGCGATTCGAAGCTAAAACCTTTTTCGCTGTAATACTCCAGTGTTTTTGGCAAAGCGTAAAGCATATTTTCAGCTGATTTTTCTGAATCGTGAAATACGATCACAGCTCCGTCTTCGGTATGTTCCAGCACATAATTCAGGCATTGCTCGGGCGTGGTTTCAGGATCAAAATCATAACTCAATACCGACCACATCACAATTTTATATTCTTTTTTTAAGGTGTGAATCTGAGTTGGCGTAATGCGTCCGTAGGGAGGCCTGAAAAGTTCTGAATCAACATGATTACGACATTCGTTCACGTTTTCGTAATACAGGTTCAAGTTGGTTTTCCAACCGTTGAAATGGTTCATGCTATGATTGCCGGTACGATGCCCGCGCCGAAGAATTTCTGCATAGGTTTGCGGAAAACGTTGCACATTTTCGCCTACACAAAAAAAAGTAGCTTTGGCCTGATACTTATCAAGTATTTCAAGCACTTTAGGTGTAATTTCGGGATGAGGGCCATCATCGAAAGTAAGGTAAAGCGTTTGATTTCCAGCGGGCATCTGCCAGAGAAGCGATGGATAAAAAATCCTCAAAAATGCCGGAACTGTTACTGCTTTCATGCTACAAATTTACATGTTGTTAATCGGATATCAGCATTAAAACGTTTAAATTTGCATGAATTATTTTAAAAGTTGACAAAATCTAATTTTTAGAAACAATCCGTATTTTTTAGCATTTAATTTGAAAGCATATTTAACTTTATAAAACTGGAATTATGAAAAAACTTGTTTTACTTCGTCACGGACAAAGCACCTGGAACAAAGAGAATCGCTTCACCGGATGGACGGATGTGCCACTTTCGGCTCAAGGTATTGAGGAAGCCAAAAAGGCTGGTAAACAACTCAAAGAGGAAGGATTTCGCTTTAAAGTGGCATACACTTCCTACCTTTCGAGGGCGATAAAAACGCTGTGGCTGGCACTCGAAGAAATGGATCAAATGTATATTCCTGTGCTTAAAAACTGGCGCTTGAACGAAAAGCATTATGGCGAACTTCAGGGTTTGAACAAAGCCGAAACAGCCGAAAAATATGGAGACGAGCAGGTGTTATTGTGGCGTAGGAGTTTTGATGTGCCTCCACAGCCATTAGCCCAAGACGATGACCGTAATCCCGCTAAGGACCCGCGTTTTGCTGATGTTGACCCTAAAGATCTGCCTCTGACAGAATCACTCAAAGAAGTGATCGAGCGTATGATTCCTTATTGGGAGAACGATATCAAAGTTAGTCTGGAAAAGCATAATGAAATTCTGGTTGCTGCTCATGGTAATAGTTTGAGAGCCATGGTGATGCACTTAAAACAGATGAGCGAAGAAGCTATTATCGCTTTTAATATCCCGACGGGAATTCCTTATGTATTTGAATTTGATGATAATATGCAACTGCAGAAGGATTATTTTATCGGAGATCCTGAAGAGATTAAAAAATTGATGGATCAGGTGGCAAAACAGGCTAGTAAAAAGTAAATTTTAGATACATTTTTCGGGCTTCTCAATATGATGGGAGCCCGAAAATTGTATATTTACCGCCCAAACAACCCCAACTAGCGGTGTTATGAAAAAAAGCTGGGTAATTCCCGATATTCACGGATGCAAAAAAACGCTCCAGGCCTTGATCGAAAAACAGATCAAACCCGACAAATTTGACGTGCTCTATTTTTTAGGCGATTTTATCGACCGTGGTCCTGATAGCAAAGGTGTTTTGGATTACATCATGCAGCTCGAGAATATGGAGTTTCAAGTTCAGTATTTAAGAGGTAATCACGAAGATTATTGCATCAAAGCATGGGAGGAAGATCAAACCAAAAAGCATTTTTTGGGAATGCGGCAGAAAAAGAAAATTCAGAAAATCTGGGAAACTCATGGCGGCAAAGAAACACTGGAGAGCTTTGGGGTGAAATATGCTTCCGAAATCCCGGAGCTGTATATTGCATGGATGAAGAAAGGCCGGTATTTCATCGAGCTCGATCAGCATATTTTAGTGCATGCCGGTTTGAATTTTAACATTGATGATCCGCTAACTGACACCTTTGCAATGCTTTGGACCCGCGAATTCAGGGTGCAGCCCGAAAAAATCAGAAATAAAAAAGTGATTCATGGGCATGTGCCTGTCGACCTGGAGTTTATGCATCATGTAATGCAATCGAACAGCTATAATTTTGTCGATCTCGACAATGGTGTTTATATGGAAAACATTGCAGGATATGGTAATTTGGTTGCTTTTGAATTGCATTCGCGCGAGCAGCTCATACAAACCAATATTGACTTTTAAAGTTATTTATTATGACGCTGATTCCGATAGAACCAGGACAAATAGCAAAACTTAGTAATCTGAGCTACAATGAGCTGCATGCCAGGCTTAAACTTTTTTTACTCGATTTGCTGGAGCATGATTTCGAACGTTTGTGTGCGCTCATGTATCGTCATGATGTTTCTGAAATACATTTTAATGAAGCGCTGCGCCGTAAAACAGATGACGAAAGGGCTGATGAGATTGCAACACTTGTAATAGAACGCGAGAAGCGAAAAATGGCTACAAGAGCCGCTTATGCCAAACACAAACAGCAAAGGATCGACGACAAATGATAACAAACGAGCATGTGCTGATCGCTTTTGGCTTGACCTTGTTTGCTGGTTTGTCCACCGGAATAGGTAGTGCTATTGCCTTGCTGGCCAAGCGAACAAACACCCGTTTTTTATCTGTGGCGCTGGGTTTCTCGGCAGGGGTTATGATTTATGTTTCCTTTGTTGAAATCTTATCCAAAGCACGCATCGAGTTAACTGAGGTTTATGGATTGCGCGAAGGTGCATGGTACACTGTTTTGGCTTTTTTTGCCGGCATTTTTGTCATCGGACTGATCGATAAATTTATTCCCAGCATAGAAAATCCTCATGAAGTGAAGCGTGTAGAGGATATGGATCAAGTTGATGCCAAGAAGAAGAAACTGGCACGCATGGGCGTTTTTACCGCATTGGCAATTGGCATTCATAACTTCCCTGAAGGATTAGCAACTTTTACTGCTGCCCTGTCCGACCCTAATCTTGGTATTGCGATTGCTGTTGCAATTGCTATCCATAATATTCCTGAGGGAATTGCTGTATCTGTTCCTGTTTATTATGCCACCGGAAGTCGCAAAAGAGCTTTTTGGCTTTCTTTTAGCAGCGGTTTGGCAGAGCCTGTTGGCGCCCTGGTTGGGTATTTATTGCTAATGCCTTTTTTGAGCCCAACCTTATTTGGGATACTTTTTGCAATGGTTGCCGGTATCATGGTCTTTATTTCGTTGGATGAATTATTACCAGCTGCCGAAGAATATGGTGAACACCATTATTCCATCTATGGAATGATCGCCGGAATGGCGCTGATGGCGGTAAGCTTATTAATGTTTCTTTGATCTTCCTTTCAAAGCAAACGAAATAACTGTAAATTTGTTTGCAAATGCCTTTTATGCGTTTTTACTGCTTGTTTGGTGCTTTGATATTGCTATTTCAATTTCAAATTGTGATGGCTCAAGACCCTGTTTACAGGCAGTTTACCAATCAGGATGGTTTGCCTTCCTCCGAAGTGTATGACGTGCTACAGGACAAAAAGGGTTATATGTGGTTTTCGACCGATCAGGGTTTGGCACGATTTGATGGCTATCGGTTTATGGTTTATGATGAAAGCATGGGTTTGCCCGAAAATACTGTCTTTGACCTCGAACTTGATGCTGATGGCAAGGTATGGGTAAATACCATCAAAGGGCATTTAGCA
>JAGYNM010000054.1 GCA_018399335.1 Bacteroidales bacterium
AGGAGAATGCAGCACTGTCAGAATACAAAGCCGGTGACAAAAAAATACCCTTTGTAATTCTGGACGAATTCAAAGGCGAACAGCTCAAAAATATCCAATATGAGCAACTCATTCCGTGGATAAAACCAATGGGAGATGCTTTTAGGGTGGTTACAGGTGATTTTGTTACTACTGAAGACGGAACAGGAATTGTCCACATTGCCCCTACTTTTGGTGCCGACGACGATCGCGTTGCCAAACAATCAGGTATTGTGCCACTGATCCTCATCGACAAAGAAGGTATCCGCAGGCCCATGGTCGATCTTACAGGCCGCTTTTACAGTATTGATGAGCTTGATGAAGATTTCGCAAAAGATTACGTAAACACGACACTTTATAATGAATTTGCCGGAAGGCCGGTAAAAAACGATTACGACAGCAGCCTCTCAGCCGATGCCCCCACCCTGGATGTGGATATAGCCGTGATGCTTAAAAAAGAAAACAAAGCCTTTCGAATCGAAAAATTTACGCATAGCTATCCGCATTGCTGGCGCACCGATAAGCCCGTTTTGTACTATCCGCTCGATAGCTGGTTTATTCGCACTACTGCTTTCAAGGAGCGGATGCTCGAATTGAACAATACCATCAACTGGAAACCCAAGTCAACAGGTGAAGGACGCTTTGGCAACTGGCTCGAAAATCTGGTCGACTGGAACCTGTCACGCTCAAGATTTTGGGGAGTACCATTACCAATCTGGACAAGTGAAGACCGCACAGAGCAAAAAATAATTGGCTCTGCTGCCGAACTAAAAACTGCCATCGATAAAGCTGTTGAGGCCGGCCTGATGGAAAATAATCCGCTTGAAAAATATGAGGATGCTGATTTTAGCGCTGAAAATTACGAACGCTTCGACCTGCACCGCCCTTATGTAGATAAGATCGTGCTACTTAGCGAAAGTGGCAAACCTATGTACCGCGAACCCGATTTGATCGATGTGTGGTTCGATTCGGGAGCTATGCCTTATGCGCAGCTGCACTATCCTTTTGAAAACAAGGAATTGTTTGAAAAGAATTTCCCGGCCGACTTTATTGCCGAAGGCGTTGATCAAACCCGCGGCTGGTTCTTTACACTGCATGCCATCGCTGCCATGCTTTTCGACTCTGTAGCCTATAAAACAGTTGTTTCGAATGGGCTGGTATTGGACAAAAACGGCAACAAAATGTCGAAACGTTTGGGCAATGCCGTTGATCCTTTCGAAACCATCAACAAATACGGCCCGGATGCCACGCGCTGGTATATGATTACCAACGCACAACCCTGGGACAATCTCAAATTTGACCTGAACGGTCTGGATGAAGTGCGCCGCAAATTCTTCGGGACGCTATACAATACTTACGCATTCTTTGCACTTTATGCCAATATTGATGGTTTCCGATACGAAGAAGACGACATCGCGCATAACGAACGTCCGGAAATTGACCGCTGGATACTCTCCGAGTTGAATTCGTTGATATTATTGGTAGATGAATCCCTGCAGCAGTACGAACCCACACGTGCCGGACGAGCCATACAGCAATTTGTAGATGAACACCTTAGCAACTGGTACGTGCGCCTTTCGCGGAGAAGATTCTGGAAAGGCAACTATTCACATGATAAAATATCGGCTTACCAAACCCTCTATACCTGCTTGGATACAGTTGCACGGTTGATGTCACCTATCGCACCTTTCTTCAGTGAGCAGCTTTATCTCGACCTGAATAAAGTGAGCGGAAAAGATCAGCATGAGAGCGTTCACCTGACGCACTTCCCTGTTGCCGACTCAACAATGATTGATAAAGCACTGGAAGAACGTATGCAAATGGCACAGCAAATATCCTCCATGGTGCTCTCGTTGCGCAAAAAATCTAACATACGCGTCAGGCAGCCACTAAATAAAATTATGATCCCCGTGCTGAACACCGAAATGCAGCTTCAGCTCGAAAAAGTTGCCGATCTGATTCTTTCGGAGGTAAACGTAAAATCGATTGAATACCTCGGAGAAGACACCGCCATGCTGGTAAAAAAGATTAAGCCAAATTTTAAAAGCCTTGGACCAAAATATGGTCGCCTGATGAAACAAATTGCTGCTGCTTTTGCCAAATTTGGGCAGATCGAAATCAGGGATTTTGAAAAAAATCAAGGAGCCAATCTGCAAATCGAAGAACAAGAAGTTGTGCTGGATCTGGCTGATGCCGAAATTCTTACAGAAGACATCCCTGGCTGGATGGTGAGCACGCAGGATCAGCTTACAGTTGCTCTTGACATTACGATTACTCCTGAACTTGCTAATGAAGGATTGGCCAGAGAACTCATCAACAGGGTTCAAAATCTGCGTAAAGATCAGGGACTTGAGGTTACTGATAAAATTATTCTTCAGATCGAAAACAATACAATTATTCATGAAGCCGTTGAACAGTTTAAGGACTATATCTGTTCTGAAACATTGGCACAGCTTAGTTGGCATGATGCGTTGGAAAACGCCAATGTTAATGAACTGGATCTGATTGAAAACGTGAAGGTTAAACTAAGTATTAGCAAAGCCACATAGAGATTTTTACAGAAAGCATGTGCTATGTTTAGTTTTTGCCTTATATTTATACCGGAATAAAAACCTTATGCGTAAGGCAGGCTGATTAACAAACACCTAAAGCTATGAAAGAGCAAGAGAAAATTCAGAATACCGAATCAAAAAAGAACCGCTATTCTGATGAGGAGCTGGAAGAATTCAAAAGCATTATTTTGAATAAACTGGAAAAAGCAAAAGCTGATCTGAAATTGCTTACAGAGGCGATTTCGACCGGCGACGAAAACGGAACCGATGACACTTCTCCCACTTTTAAAGTGTTGGAAGAAGGATATCAGGTGCTTTCAAAAGAAGAAAATGGCCGGCTTGCAGCCCGTCAGCAAAAGTTTATCAATAATCTTGAAAATGCCCTGATTCGCATCGAAAACAAAACCTATGGCATTTGCAGGGTTACCGGCAAACTGATTCCAAAAGAACGGCTGCGGATCGTGCCACACGCAACACTAAGTATCGAAGCAAAACTTCAACAACCCAGAGCTTGATTTTGATCTTGCAGTGGAAGAATTTTCCTATGAAAATCGCAACTAATATTCCCTTTTTGAACAAGCTTTAAAAGCAAATCAAAAAGGGTAAATTTATTATTGTTAAAAAAACATAGCCTGCCTTGAAAAAACCCTTGCTCATCGTTTTCTTTGTGCTCTTGCTTGATCAGACCCTCAAGTTTTATATCAAGCTCACCATGACCATCGGACAGGAAATTCCGGTGGCTAATTGGTTTATTATCCATTTTACCGAAAACAATGGAATGGCCTTCGGTATTGAGTTTGCTGGTGAATGGGGCAAATTGGCGCTCAGCATTTTCCGGATTTTAGCAGTAATTGCCATACTCATTTATCTGGTATTGCTAACGCGAAAAAAAATAAGCTTTGGCCCCGTATTTGGCCTTTCGATGATACTGGCCGGCGCTATCGGAAATATTATCGATAGTGCGTTTTACGGCCTGCTTTTCAGTGCAAGCAGCTACCACAACGTGGCCTCTTTTCTTCCGGAAGCGGGAGGATACGCCAGTTTTTTGCATGGCAAAGTAGTAGACATGTTTTATTTCCCGGTTTTGATTCTCAATCAGGCTGAAGCACCAACATGGATACCGAATTTTGTATTCGGCAATGATGGGTATTTTATCTTTTTTCGACCTGTTTTCAATATTGCTGATGCAGCAATAACCACAGGGGTTTTATGGCTCTTACTTTTTGAACGCAACTTTTTGAAAGGTCATTAAAGTTTTTTCCCTTCATTTTTTGCAAAAAACCAGCATTTTAACCTATTTAAAACGAATTGAAATAGTATCTTTGCGCCAAATTTCTATCAACCTAATCCTATTGTTACCCACATGAGTAAGACAATAAGCGGACGTATTGCACAGATCATCGGACCGGTGATTGACGTTGCCTTCGAGCAAGAATCAGATCTTCCCAACCTTCACGATGCGTTGGAAATAACCCGTGACAACGGCGAAACACTTATCCTTGAAGCACAACAGGCCATAGGCGAAAATACGATCAGAGCCATTGCCATGGACTCTACTGATGGTTTAAGACGCGGAATGCCGGTAGTTGCGCTGGGCAGACCAATTTCGATGCCCACTGGCGATGAAATCAAAGGCCGCCTTTTCAATGTTATCGGCAAACCCATCGACGGGCTGGGCGAAATAAAAAGTAAAACTTCTTACAGCATTCACCGCGATCCACCAAAGTTCGAAAACCTCACTACTCAAAGTGAAGTACTCTACACCGGAATCAAAGTAATCGACCTGATTGAACCTTATGCCAAAGGTGGTAAAATTGGTTTGTTTGGTGGTGCTGGTGTTGGCAAAACGGTGATCATCATGGAGTTGATCAACAATATTGCAAAAACCTATTCTGGTATGTCAGTTTTTGCCGGTGTGGGAGAACGTACCCGCGAAGGAAACGATTTGTTGCGCGAGATGATCGAATCAGGCGTTATCAGGTATGGAAAAGAATTCCAGAAAAACATGGAAGAAGGTGGATGGGATTTGTCCAAAGTTGACCCCAAAGAACTGGAACAATCACAGGCTACATTGGTGTTCGGACAGATGAACGAACCTCCGGGAGCCCGTGCCAGAGTTGCCTTGAGCGGTTTGACCCTGGCCGAATATTTCCGCGATGGAGACGAAGAAACTGGCGGAAAAGACATCCTTTTCTTTATTGATAATATCTTCCGTTTCACACAAGCAGGTTCTGAGGTTTCTGCTTTGCTTGGTCGTATGCCTTCTGCAGTAGGATATCAGCCTACGCTGGCTACCGAAATGGGTATGATGCAGGAACGTATTACTTCTACAAAACGCGGATCAATCACCTCTGTACAAGCCGTTTATGTACCTGCGGATGACCTTACCGACCCTGCTCCTGCTACTACATTTGCCCACCTTGATGCTACAACGGTATTGAATCGTAAAATTGCTGAGCTTGGTATTTATCCTGCTGTGGATCCACTCGATTCCACTTCACGGATTCTTACTCCTGAAGTAGTTGGCGAAGAGCACTACAAAACTGCACAGGAAGTAAAAAACATTTTACAGCGTTATAAAGAATTGCAGGATATTATTGCCATTCTTGGTATGGATGAGCTTTCGGAAGAGGATAAACTGATCGTACATCGTGCCCGTCGCGTACAACGTTTCCTTTCTCAGCCTTTCCATGTTGCTGAGCAGTTTACCGGCATTCCCGGAACGGTAGTAAGCATCGAAGATACGATCAAAGGTTTCAAAATGATTATGAATGGCGAAGTGGATGAATATCCGGAAGCGGCATTCAATTTGGTTGGTACCATCGAAGAAGCTATTGAAAAAGGCAAGAAACTGATGGCTGAAAGTAATGCTTAATTCTAAATTTCTGCTATGAAACTAGAAGTTATCACACCCGACACCACTTTGTTTGAAGGAGAAGTGGAGCTGGTTCAGCTTCCCGGGCTCGATGGTCTGTTTGAAATACTGAATAACCACGCACCTATGATTGCTGCACTGGGCAAAGGGCGCGTCAAATACCAACAGCAAGATCGTAAGGATCATTTTCTGGAAATCAATGGTGGCGTGCTTGAAGTACTGCACAACAAAGTATTGGTACTGGCAGAATAATACAAAACCAAACGCATAAAAAATGCCGGCTCTGCAATATCAAAGCCGGCATTTTTTGTGCTAGAACAAGTAATTATTATTCTGCTGCAGGACTTGGCGCAGCAGCAGTCATTGCTTCCAATTCTTTGTCAATGTGGAACATACCACCTTTTTCATCACCAACAAGATTGAGCTTGTCAAGAATCGTACTCATCGTACTTTCTTCTTCAATTTGCTCGTTGATATACCATTGCAGGAAGTTTCCGGTTGTATAATCTTTCTCTTCCAAAGTAATGGCATACACATCGTTGATAGATTCCGTGATGTATTGCTCATGTTTCATTACTTTCTGAAACACATCAACCAGGGAGTTGTAGCTGGCTTCGGGTGTTTCTAATGAACCAATCACAGCCTTGCCGCCACGATCATTTACATAATGAACCAGCTTGAGCTGATGCATGCGTTCTTCATCCGACTGGCGATACAGGAAAGCAGCAGCACCCGGATATCCGTTTGCTTCGCACCAGATTGCCATGGCCAAATAAATCCGTGAGGAATGTTCTTCCTTTAAAATTTGCGCATTTAATGCGTCTTCAACTTTTTTCTTTAACATAGCTCTTGCGTTTTAGTAAATAAACAATCAACACTCCGCCAGGTTCAATCTTAATAATTAATTAACCCTTCTTAACCATTCAGGGCATTGGCTCCACCAACAATCTCAAGGATTTCGTTTGTGATGGCAGCCTGACGGGCTTTGTTATAACTCAATTTCAAATCCTTAAGTAGTTCCGTAGCATTATCAGTAGCCTTATGCATTGCCGTCATCCGGGCACCATGTTCGGAGGCAAAGCTGTCGAGCAGCATTTTATAAACCTGGATTTTAAGTGACTTAGGAATTAGCTCATCCAAAATCTCATCTTTGCCGGGCTCAAAAATATAATCAACGCCTTCGTGTTGTTTATCATCCTCCAGCTGAGGCATTTCGACCGGAAGAAACTGTTCGTGAATCAAAAGCTGCGTGGCTGCATTTTTGAATTGGTTATAAACGAATATTATCTGATCGAATTCGCCTGCTACAAAAACGTCCATCAATTCTTGCGCAATGGGCACTACCTCAGTAAAAACAAGATTATCAAAAACATGATTGTTCGCCTTATAAATGCTTATTTTCCGGCTTTTAAAGAAATCCTCTCCCTTTTTTCCAATGCAAAAAACTTTCAGATTTCCAGCCTTATGTTGAGCTTCATAATCTTCGTTTATCAACTTCACGGTTGCACGTATCACATTCGTGTTGAAAGCACCGCACAAGCCACGATTTGATGTTACAGGCACAAGCAAAATCTTTTCGGCTGGCCTAACCACCGCATACTTATTATCGTCGGCTTGCTCCACGCTTCGATTCAAATCCTGCATCAATTCCTGCAGTTTGGCTGCATAAGGCCGCATGGTCGTAATCGCATTTTGAGCGCGGCGCAATTTGGAAGCAGCTACCATTTTCATTGCACTGGTGATCTGCCTTGTCGAGTTGACGGACTCAATACGTGTTCTTACTTCTTTTAAATTGGCCATCCTTTGAATGGTTTAGTATTGATGCACAAAAGACTATTTTTCATAAGTGGCAGCGATATCAGCAGCCACTTTACGCAATTTTCCGGTGATTTCGTCGGTATATTTTCCTGCTTTTAGTTCTTTAAGCAGTTCGGCATGATGCTCCTCGAGGTGATGTAGGAAAGTATCCTGAAAATCGTTCACTTTATTCACCGGCACTTTTCTGAGCAAATTCTGTGTTCCAGCGAAAATAATTGCCACCTGATTTTCAACCTTCATTGGTGAATATTGGGGCTGTTTCAGGATTTCCACATTACGACGCCCTTTGTCCAAAACCGCCATTGTAGCAGCATCCAGATCGGAACCAAACTTCGAAAAAGCTTCCAGCTCACGAAACTGTGCCTGATCGAGCTTCAAGGTTCCGGCAACCTTTTTCATAGATTTAATCTGCGCATTACCCCCTACACGCGACACCGAAATACCAACGTTGATTGCAGGACGGATACCTGCATTGAACAGGTTAGTTTCGAGGAATATCTGTCCGTCGGTAATCGAAATAACGTTCGTTGGGATATAAGCAGAAACGTCTCCCGCCTGCGTTTCGATAATCGGAAGTGCTGTAAGCGATCCGCCACCTTTCACCAAATGCCTAATGCTCTCGGGAAGATCGTTCATGTTTTTGGCAATCTCGTCGGAGTTGATCACCTTGGCAGCGCGTTCGAGCAGGCGTGAATGGAGATAAAACACATCACCAGGATAAGCCTCGCGGCCCGGAGGACGACGCAGCAAGAGCGAAACTTCGCGATAAGCTACTGCCTGTTTTGAGAGGTCGTCATAAATCACCAGAGCAGGACGTCCTGTATCGCGGAAAAACTCGCCAATGGCAGCACCTGCAAAAGGCGCATAAAACTGCATGGCAGCCGGATCGGATGCTGTAGCCGAAATCACAACGCTATAAGGCATGGCGCCATTATCTTCGAGGGTTTTAACGATTTGTGCTACTGTTGATCCTTTCTGACCAATAGCCACATAAATGCAAAAAACCGGTTCGCCGCGATCATAAAACTCTTTCTGATTCAAAATGGTATCGATAGCAATTGCTGTTTTACCAGTTTGGCGGTCGCCGATGATCAGCTCGCGTTGTCCACGGCCAATCGGAATCATAGCGTCGATTGCTTTGATACCTGTTTGAAGCGGCTCGTTAACAGGCTGACGAAAAATTACGCCGGGAGCTTTGCGCTCGAGTGGCATTTCATAGGTTTCGCCTTCGATATCACCTTTCCCGTCAATAGGCTCGCCAAGTGTGTTGATTACACGTCCGAGCATACCTTCTCCCACTTGAAGTGAAGCAATACGGCCGGTACGTTTTACAGTGTCGCCCTCGTTGATACTTTCATTATCTCCCAGCAGCACAACACCCACGTTGTCTTCTTCCAGGTTGAGTACGATTCCCATCAGGCCGTTTTCCTCAAATTCGACGAGTTCGCCCGATTCGGCATTTCCCATGCCGTAAACACGTGCAATACCATCACCGATTTGTAATACAGACCCTACTTCTTCCAATACGGCATCGGTTTTGAATCCGGCCAGTTCCTGACGTAGAATTGCTGATACTTCTGCGGGTTTTATAGTTGCCATAATTCCTTAGTTGTTGCGTTAAAATCCTTTTATAAATAAGTTTTTATCAAAATCTTTATGAAGTTCTGAAATGATCTTGCTGATGCTGGCATCATACTGATAATCCTGCATGCGGAGTTTATATCCTCCAATGATTTCAGCATCAATTTTTTCCTGCATCTGAATGGTTTTTTGCGTACGCTCTTCCATGATTGTCAGCATTTTCTTACGCAGGCTGTTATCAATGGGGATTGCTGTTGTAACCTCTACAATGGCAATATTTTTGTAATCGAGGTAGCTTTCAAAGAACTGCTGGGCAATATCATACACTTGCTCTTCGCGTCCTTTTCTGATGAGGATATCCAAAAATGCGAGACTTCTTCTGTCAATTTTTCCTTCAAAAATTTTCGCTACCACAGTCTTTTTACGCGCAGGAGGAATCACAGGGCTGGCCATCATGCGACGTAAGGCCCTGTTTTCGGACATCACATCAGCCACAAGCTTCATATCGTCCTTCACTTCTTCGAGCTTGCCGTCATCAACAGCCAGATCGAATAGCGCTTTGGCGTAGCGTTTTGCCAGGAGAATGTTTTTCATAGCTTAAATTTGATTTAGCTGGTGGCAAATTAATTCAACTGCTTGTCTTCGATCAGCTTGTCGATGTATGCCTTTTGCGTTTCGGTTGATTTCATCTTTTCGCGCAGCACCATCTCAGCGATTTCGATTGATATTTTGGCAATTTGATTTTTGATATCGGTCATTGCTGCTTTGCGCTCATTTTCGATGCGCACTTTAGCATTATCAACGATACGATCGGCTTCTTCATTGGCTTTTATGCGGGATTCTTCCAGCATTTTATCCCGCAATTTACGGGCTTCCTGCATAATCTGATCCCTGTCTTCTTTAGCTTTTTTAAGCAGCGCCTCATTATCAATTTGCAGTTTTTTCATCTCTTCGTGCGCACGATCAGCGGCCTGAAGTGCTTCTTCGATATGCCTTTCGCGATCTTTGAGCGCCTGAATGATTACGGGCCAGGCAAATTTCTTTAAGATAAAGAAAACCGTTCCAAAGGCCAGTGTCATCCAGAAAATCAGTCCTAAACCAGGATTTACGAGTTCCATACAATTTTTCTGTTAAGCATTAATCCAACTAATGAAATAAAACCCGGCTTTGCAACCAACCGTTGCAAAGCCGGATAATTTTGTTGCTACAAGAAAACGATCAGCAAACAAACCACAATAGCAAAGAAGGCAACACCTTCGATAAGCGCAGCAGACACGATCATGTTTGAACGAATGTCGCCGGCAGCTTCGGGTTGGCGTGCAATAGATTCCAATGCACTGCGGCCAATCTGACCGATACCCATACTGGCACCGATAGTGGCAATACTAGCACCTAATCCGGCAGCCATTTTTGCAATTGGAGTCAAATCCGTAACTGCTTGTAACAAAATGGTTAATAATTCCATGGTTGTAAATATTAATGGTTAATAAATGGGTTACTTTTTAATGATGTTCTTCTACTGCCATGCCAAAATAAATGGCTGAAAGCAGCGTAAATACATAAGCCTGGATAAATGCCACAAGCAACTCCAGGAAGTTTATAAATATTGAAAGACTGATCGAAATTATCGACATGCCATATCCTGCATAGATGCTGGCCTGTCCGAAAACAAAAATCAGACTGATAAATCCGAGAATGATAATATGACCCGCTGTGATGTTGGCAAACAAACGCACCATCAACACAAAAGGTTTTGTAAACACACCAACCAATTCAATTACTGGCATCAAAGGCACAGGAATCTTAAGCCACCAAGGCACTCCGGGTGTGTTGAAGATGTGGGCATAATAGTTTTTGTTTCCTGTAAATGTTGTGATAAAAAAGGTAAACAAGGCTAAAACACCAGTAACGGCAAGATTTCCGGTAACGTTAGCTCCAAAAGGAAATATTGGTATTAGGCCTAACAAGTTATTGAAAAAGATGAAAAAGAAAACGGTAAACAGATAGGGCAAAAAGCGCTCATAGTGTTTTTTGCCGATAGCCGGAAGAGCAACCTCATCGCGGATAAACAAGATAAGTGGTTCAATGATAGATTGAAAACCTTTTGGTGCTCTGCGCTCGCGACGGCGATAAGATTTGGCAACGCCTAAAAAGATCACAATTACAATGGCACTGTAAATAATTACTGCAAGTGAATTTTTAGTAAGCGACAAATCAATTGGCTGCACAAAATTTCCGTCAGCATCTTTTCTTACGATTTTTCCTTTGAGCATTCCCTCTTTTGCAATCTCAAAACCTTTGTAAGCAGATTTGCCATGGTGAAATTTTGAGGACATAAAAAAGTGCCATTCTCCCTGATCATAAAGGATTACAGGCAATGGAACAGAGATATGTGTATGGCCGTAGTCGGCAATATGCCACTCATAAGCATCCACAATATGCCCTATAATTATTTCGCCTGCATTCAGATCAGCTTTTTCCATTTCGTGAGCCGTTTGCTCCGAAACCTGAGGCAAATCTTCGTCAACTGCTGCATTTAATGACCATGTAAAAAAACCAACAAGCAGGAATATCGCCATGTAACTTATTGACCTGCTTTTAATTATTCCTTTATGGATCGCCATTTATGTGGGTTGCTTAAAGGGGTTAGAAATTGGCTGCAATTTTACGAAAGAATCCTTGAATAGGAAAGTATTTTTTACGAATTTCTTTGTAAAGCAGCTTGTTGCATGAATTTTGGCTTATTTTTACAACTGATTATTCTTTAAAATCATTCTAAATTAGCCTGTTGATCAGCAATTCCTGTAAGATTGTTGTATCTTCATGGGTTGAAAAACCTTGCTTAAATCAGAACCATTAAAACCTCAAGATTATGAAAAAGATATTACCATTCTTATTTGTGTTGCTTCTTGGAGCTTGCAATAATTGTCCGGACGAACCTGTTATCGCCAACGAAATAGACACAATCGAAAACCTTTTAGAGTCTTATGTTATTGCGCTCGAAAACGAAGATTACAACAAGATAGAACAAAGCTGGGCTGCCAACGACAGCATTATTCTGATCGGAACGGATAACAGCGATAAGCTTATGGGCTGGGAGAGTATTCGAAGGGCCTATCGCAATCAGTTTAATAGTATTTCGAATACCCTAATCTCAACAAGCGACCAGTTTATCCGAATCAACTGCAGTGGCAACACTGCCTGGTTTACCAAAACCATGAATTATAATTTCATGTACGATAGCGTGGCGCATAGCTTCGAGGGTATCCGCTTTACGGGTGTGCTGGATAAAAACACCGACGGAAATTGGAAACTGGTTCAGGGTCACCTCTCTATTCCAGCTCAAGTTAACATTGGAAAATAGAATTAAAGAAAGTTTTACAACGGATTGCAAAGCCGAGCTTCGAAAACTCCTAACTTTGCAAGCTCAAACAGCAACCTGAAAAGCTTATGTCAAAAATTATGGACCCCATCGGCAGGCTGATGGGATTACGCTACAAATCGCATCCCTGGCATGGTGTTGAAATTGGACAAGATGCTCCCGAAGTAGTCATTTGTTTTATTGAAATGGTGCCTACTGATACTGTGAAATATGAAGTAGATAAAGTTTCGGGTTATCTGCGCCTCGACCGCCCGCAAAAATATTCCAATGTCGTTCCGGCACTTTATGGTTTTGTGCCTCAAACCTTTTGCGCCACACGAGTAGCTGAATTTTGTAATCAGAAAACCGGAAGAACAGATATTACCGGCGACCGCGATCCTTTGGATATTTGTGTGCTTACCGAAAAAGACATCACACATGGTGATATTCTTGTTAGAGCAAGGCCTATTGGAGGTTTTAGAATGATTGACGGCAACGAGGCCGATGATAAAATTGTTGCCGTTCTTGATAATGATGCCGTTTACAGTGGATACCGTGATATAGATGACTGCCCGGATCTGGTAAAAGACAGGTTGAAACATTACTTCCTGACCTATAAAGATTTGCCCGGAAAAGAAAGTAATGTGGAAATTACGCATGTTTATGGCAAGGATGAAGCCCAGGAAGTGATCAAACGATCGATGGATGATTATCATCATAAATTTGACAACCTGGATAGTTTTTTATCTGAAGTATAACTGTTTAGCATATAGAAAATAAAAACCCGCAGCAGGCAAAACCTTACTGCGGGTACCAAACCAACACACAACAAAGCGCTACAAAGCAGCAGCTTTTATCTTATCGGTTTCCGAAAGACCTTCTACTATTTCGATATTGATTCCATCGGACAAACCGGTTTTTATAGCTCGTTTTTCAAATGTTTGAGGAGCAACTTCCACTTCAACATAAGTTGTGTCTTTCTCTATCAACAAAAGCCCTTCGCTAATAGCCAGCACCTGATCTTTGCGTTCCAGCACAATATCGGCATTGGCACTGTATCCTGCGCGGATAAACTGATTTTCTTTCAAATCTACAGCAGCTCTGATTTCGAATTGGATGGTGCCATTTTCTTCAATTCCTTTAGGTGAAATATGCTCTAAAACAGCATCAAAGGTTTCATTTTCGATGGCACCGATTGTCATAATAAGCTGCATACCCTCGCTTATTTTACCTACTTCCGACTCATCTACCTTGCCTTCAAAAATCATTTCACTCATATCGGCTATTGTTGCAATTACCGTTCCATTATTAAAGGTATTACTTTCAATTACTGAATTACCTTCTTCTACAGGAACATCCAGTACCATACCTTCGATAGTTGAGCGAATAAGCGTGTTTGTAGCATTACCCGCTTTTTTGGTTGCTCCTTCACGAAT
>JAGYNM010000055.1 GCA_018399335.1 Bacteroidales bacterium
TATAATTACTGCTGTTTTTGAGGATTTTGAACCAAACAGGCATCTAAAGGCAGCGGTGTTTCTATCTCTTTCGGACTGGATGAGTCAAAGTCCTGAAGTTTTTAGTGATGGTTGGTTTTACAGCGGCTTTTATACCTATTTAAGGTTTCAAAGTCCCATTGATGAAGCCAGCGTGAATGGTAAGATTGCAACCTATATCAATCAGGAATTCGGACAGGTTTTGAAAGAATATGGCATGGGAATGTCGTTTTTGCTTCAACCAGTTTCCGACATACACCTCAAATCGCATCATTTGCACGAATTGCAACCAAACCCTAATCAATCAACTATGGAAGTATTGGCATTGGCAGCATTTCTGATATTGTTCATTGGTTGGTTCAACTATTTCAATCTCACCTCTATAGCCATGCTAAAGAGAAAAAAAGAAATATTGGTTAGAAAAATAGCCGGAGCAAGTAATGCCAAATTATTCTTACATTATTTGATTTGGTCGATAATTATCAACTTGGCGGCTATACTTCTCGTGCTTTCAATGCTTGAGCTAATTAATCCACTTTTTCTGAAGATTGCAGATTTACCTGAGCAGGCCAATCTACTTTTTCAACCCCAAATATGGCTTTTTTTATTAGCTTGTATGATAATAGGATCCTTTTTTGCTGGAATTTATGTAGTATTCAGGAAGCACAAATCCGGATTTGCACCCTTATTAAAGGGAGATTTTGCTCAAAGCCCAAAAGGAATCAGACTAAAAAGAGCATTAGTATTTTTGCAATTCACAATTGGAATAGGCGTTATAGCTACCACGCTTACCATATACAGGCAATTTATTATGCTTATAAATCATGCTCCGGGTTTTACAACTCAAAATGCAATCTCCTTTAAAGCACCTGGAAGCATCGATGCACAAACTTATTATAAAACAGAGTCGTTCCTAAAGGAGGTTAATCTATTAACTTTTGTAAAGCAAGCAGCTTTTTCGTCGGTCATACCAACTGAACAAAACAGGTTCAACCGTGGTGGCATTCGATTACAGGGCGAACCAGCCAAAAACGGACACAATTTTCGTGTAACGGAAGCTTCACAAGCATTTTTTGAGGTTTATGATATCCCGCTTCTTTATGGCGAAGGTTTTCTTGGCAAGGCCGTTGTCGACAGTCAGCGTGTTGTGATAAATGAGATGGCGGCTGCAAGACTGGGTTTTGTCAGGCCTGCAGATGCAGTTGGGGAATATCTTTTGTTAAGAGAAAAACCTTTACTGATATCTGGCATAATCCAGGATATACATCAACGCTCACCAAAAGACTCGAAAGAACCGCAACTATACCGCTATCCACAGCGATATCAAGGATGTTTTTCCATGAAATTAACCACCCTCAATCCCGCGCATATCGCTGAAATCCAACGAATATTTGAAGCTCATTTTCCGCAAACCCCTTTCGATTATATTGATATGACTACTCATTATAAAGGCATTTTTGCCCCCGAAAAACGAGTAAGCCTTTTCTTTGGCAGTCTTTCAATGATTTGTTTGCTGATAACTGTGTTTGGGTTGATAGGTTTGTCTGCTCATTCGGCCGAAATCAGAAAAAAAGAAATGGGAATAAGAAAGGCACTCGGGGCAGAAGTTCATCAATTAATGCTGTTATTATCCAAAGAATACCTGATAATAGGTATAAGCGCCGCTGCCTTAGCGCTCCCACTTTACTATTACCTTGTAAGCCGCTGGGTAATGCAGTTCGACCAGCAAACCAATCTGGCCTGGTTCAGCTTTGTTGTACCTGTAATTATCGTGCTTTTAGTAGCTATAATAACTGTTTGTCTACAATCGTATAAAGCTGTCCGTTATTCAGCGAGTAAAAGTCTCAGGACAGATTAAATTCCTGTTGAAAAAAAAATGGTCATCATTAATAACTGGTTTCATCAAGCTTGACCTTACCCCAGAACGTTTTATAAACAAAAATGGTGTAAAAAATTACCAACGGAGCGCCGATTGCAGTGATATTCAACATAATCCGAAGCGAATTCTCAGAAGAAGCCGCATTATAAACAGTGATATCATAAGCCGGATCAACAGTTGACATGATCATAACCGGATAAAGTTCGAGGGCTACCAGTATCAGCAAAAAGCTCATCGTAAGCGATGAAAACAAAAATGCCATCACGTATTTGCCTTTGCTGACAAGTCGTGGCACATTGGCAATACTTAAAAATGCCAATAGGGGAACAACAAACAATGCAATGTTTTCGTGAAGCCTGTCGGTAAGGTGAGGCAGGTAGATCAGTGTAAAAAGCGTAACAATACTGTATGAAACAATAAAGAAAATGATAGACCGCTTTAACAAGGTATTAACTTTAGCAAAAAGCTTACCTTCTGTTTTCATGGCCAGGTAAATAGCACCATGCATCATAAACAGTGCGACTGTAGTTACACCAACCAGCAAAGCATAGGGATTAAGAAAATCGAGCCAATGACCTGTAAAATCATGGTTGGGTCCCAATTCAACTCCCCACAAGATATTTCCGACCACCACACCCAATAGCAAAGCCATCAAAATGCTCGAAACACTGTATGAAATATCCCAGGTGTTGCGCCACCATTTCATCTTTTCCTTACTTCTGAACTCGATGGAAACTGCCCGGAAAATCAATACAGCCAAAAAAAGCATAAACGGGATATACATAGCTGAAAACATTGAGGCATAAAGTATCGGGAAACCAGCAAACAAAGCTCCTCCGCCAATAACCAGCCACACCTCATTGCCGTCCCACACAGGGCCAACTGCGTTTAATGCAATGCGTCTGCTCTCTTCCTTTTTGAAAAACAAATGCCATGCACCCGCTCCCAGATCAAAACCATCCAGAATGGCATAACCCGAAAACAATGCTCCCACTACTAAAAACCAAAGTGTCGGATAATCTATTCCTAAAAATGTAGCCATAATATCTTTATTTTAAGTCAATTGTGCAAGTTTTATTAAATATTGGCAAACTACTCTACAGCTAATCTGCTTATCATTTGAACGATTCGGCCATCCCTTCCTGTAAGGGCCGACTTTCGGTATTGCTTTCGTCGTAAGGTCCAGCCTGGATTTTTTTATTCATCAGATAAAGGAATAACACAAAAAGCAAAGCATAAATAAGCGTGAACATGATCAATGAAAACAATACCTGATTTGCTGTTACCACAACCGACAAGGCATCAGAAGTTCGCAACAAGCCATAAACAACCCAGGGTTGACGGCCCATTTCGGCAGCAAACCAGCCAAACTGATTGGCCAGCTGTGGCAATATTACCGAGAACACAAAAACCCATAACAACCAACGATATTCAAATAGCTTTCCGCGCCACCAAAGGAATAATCCAAAAAGAGTAAGTCCGATAAAATACATCCCAAATGCTACCATCAGGTGATAAAACTGAAAAACAGCATTTATGGCATCAGGTATTTCATCTTGTGGGAAGTCATTAAGACCTTTTACTTTGGTATCGAAGGTGCCATCGAGCAAGAAACTCAATCCGCCAGGTACATAAGGCCCAATTACTTTCTGTTCTTCGTGATCAACCCATCCAAACAGATAAAGATCTGCCTGATCTTCCGTATTGTAATGTCCTTCGAAAGCAGCTAATTTAGCTGGTTGATTTACGGCAACACCAGCAGCAGAGCTATGACCAGTTACCAGCTGCAGAATCGACATAAGCGCAGCAACCGACAAAGCAATTTTAAAGGCCTTTTCTGACAACACTGTGTAACGACCTTTCAATAAATACCAGGCATGAACGCTCATCACCAGGAATGCTCCGGCTATCAATGCTCCAATCCACACATGTAAAATGCGATCTACACTGGATGGATTAAAAACCATTGCCCAAAAATCGGTGATCTCGGCTCTGGCGCTCAACCCTTCACCAACAATCTCGAAGCCTGCAGGTGTTTGCTGCCAGCTGTTGGCCACCACAATCCAAACGGCCGAAAACATGGAGCCAAACCAAACACCAAAAGTTGCAATAAAATGCACGATTGGTTTTACCCTGTTCCAGCCAAAGAGTAAAACGCCCAAAAACCCACTCTCGAGGGCAAAAGCAAAAATACCTTCCGCAGCCAGGGCCGAGCCAAATACATCCCCAACGTAGCGGGAATAAGTAGCCCAGTTGGTGCCAAACTCAAATTCCATAACGATGCCGGTTGCTACGCCCAGGCCAAAAGTAATGGCAAATATTTTGGTCCAAAAACGCGCCAACTGCTCGTATTGCTTGTTTTTTGTCTTAAGATACATGCCTTCCATCAACACCATAATCAAACCCAGACCGATGCTCAAAGGCGGATAGATGTAGTGGAAAGAGATTGTAAATGCAAATTGTATGCGTGAAAGTATTTCAACATCCATTTTATGAGGGATTTAGAAATTTTAAACTAATATGGTTATTGAGTCCAAAGTTAATGCTTGTGTGATAGTCAGCGTTAATTATTTAACAAAAAAACACAGAATCGCATTATTTAGAATACAGTATAAATTACTTGTCCGTTCTGAATTAACTTTGCATTATGAGCCAACATACATTTATTGACTTACATACCCATCATAACCAGTATACTAAAGAGGAAGTGACTGCCATTCGGAATGTGCATGCCGGCGACTCATTAACAGATAATAATTTGCTCTTTAGCAGCGGATTACATCCCTGGAATATCAAAGAAGGACATATTGAAGAAAAACTAGATCACCTGAATACACTTGCCAAACAGCAGCAAATTGCAGCCATCGGCGAATGCGGCCTGGATAAAGCCATCGACATTCCATTTGAAATTCAGCAAAAAATCTTTGAAAAACAGATTGAATTAGCAAAAACGTTCAAGCTTCCGCTTATTATTCATTGCGTTAAGGCTTACAGTGAATTATTAGCATTGCGCAAAAGGCATCCCAAAGGCTGTTGGATTATTCACGGTTTTGACGGCAACGAGGTATTGGCAAAACAATTGATTAGCAAAGCCATACATCTTTCGATTGGTGCTGCTTTGTTCAATCCAAAAAGCAAAATCAGCCATTCGATTCAGCATATTCCAACCTCATGGCTTTTTTTTGAAACGGACGATCAGAACACCTATTCTATACAGGAAATTTACAAACAAGCCTCCAAACTTTTAGGTCTCAATACTGAAGACCTGAAAGCACAAATCTTTCGTAATTTCGCGGCTTATTTTTCAAATGCAAAAAATGATTCCTGAATGGCAATCCCGAACAGCACTTTTGCTGGGGGAAGAAAATCTTAACAAGTTAGCGCTAAGCCATGTATTGGTAGCCGGGCTTGGAGGTGTTGGCGCTTATGCAGCCGAACAGCTGGCGCGTGCTGGCGTGGGAAAACTCACGCTGGTCGATGGCGACATTATTCAGGCCAGCAACCGAAACAGACAATTGCTGGCCTTACAAAGCACCGAAGCAAAAGCCAAAACTGCATTGATGGCTGAGCGTTTAAAAGACATTAACCCACAAATTGAGATTGAAGAAGTTAACACTTTTATCAAAGACGACAAAATACCCAACTTACTCTCTCAACCTTTTGATTATGTGGTGGATGCCATTGATTCACTTTCTCCAAAAGTATTTCTGTTGGCTCATGCTTTGCAAAAAAACCTAAAAACTGTTAGCTCTATGGGCGCTGGAGGGAAAATGGATCCCATGCAGATTCAAATTGTCGACATCAGCAAAACCCAGCATTGCCGACTGGCTTTTTACATCCGTAAGCGGCTCCATAAATTAGGAATACGTGAAGGTTTTACTGCTGTTTATTCCCCTGAACCTGTTTCAAAATCATCAATTGAAAAACCAACGACGGACCACAACAGGCGCTCCACAGTTGGCACCATCTCGTATATGCCCGCCATTTTTGGCTGTTATTGTGCTTCGGTGGTAATCAGAGAGTTGATTGATTCCCCGAAATCAAGTTGATTTTAATAACACTACTTTATTTTTTCCGGCATTGCTTCTTTAAGCTCTTGGGCTGCCATCTCATAAGCCTTGATAATAGCTCTGTTGAAATCAGCACCACCTCCTTTGATACTACTGAGGCTCTGCTTCCAGATTTCCCTGCCATCAGAAAGATCCATCACCGAAACACTGGCATCCACAAAACCAAAATAAATACCCTGCACATTTGAGCCGTTTCGAGCTTTCGCATCAATCTCGACCAACAAATCAGCTTCGTTCATCTGATCGGTAAAGGCATAACCCCTTTCGGCCAGGGCTTCTTTTAAAGTAGGCTCCAATAAATTAATATCCAACTGATTACCATAATGACCTTTTTCGCTGCTTTGCACAAAAATAGTAAGCGGAGCCACTTTTATCATGAAGCGGGCGGGTGCTATGGGATACTGTTTTTCGAGCTGACTCAAAAAAGCTGGCTCTGGTTCGCCACCTATAAAAGATTTTAAATCAAGCTTTGCCAAAACAATTTGAGTTTGCCGATCAGCTTGTTTGGCAGTATAAGGCAAAACGGCATGTCCGGCCTGATTTGTCGCTGCTTTTCCAACCATTTCATCCTGCAAATAAAAACTCAAAGGCACCTCGGTCAGCGATTCGGTTGCACTATGCACTTTAACTTTTAGCGGCTCCGAGAGCGGACGACCAGCGCGTGCATCATGCTGTGGATTAACAGCTTCAAGCCTGATTTCGGCAAGTTTGGCAATTCTCAGATAAGGTTCGGGAATCCAATTTACTGATCTGTCGCGCAACCATTGAACCGGCAGGCTGATTTCGGCAGCAGCTTTTGCTTGACCGTTCTGTCGGGCAACAGCATTTACCTTAATCAATTCTCCTTCTTTCCAGTATGATCCTGAAACAGCAACAGCTGAACTGCTTGGATAGTCAGAAACTTTGTAATCGCCAGCACGCACAAATCCACTTGAAAGCGCTGTTTTGAAACGTTCTGAAAATTCTGAAATCAATCCCGAATTTTCAAAACCAAATGCCTGCAGGTTAACAGGTGATTGTAGATCACCCAATTGCAAAAACAAGCCATAAGCCATAAAATAACCCAAATCATCAATACTGGCTTTTTCGCTTTGTTGCAAATCAGTGATGGCGCTTTTTACAGCTGTAAGCAGATCATGGCTTTCCTTGAGCCGCGTATCTGATTCATTTACAATCTCTAATGCCAGCAAGATAAACTGCGCTTCCTCGAGCTCAGTAAAAACAGGCATGGTTTCGTAATAAGTTTTCAAAGCCTGTTGCTGGTCGTTTTTCGATCGGTAATTATCAGCCGTAATTTTTTGATTTTCAATTTTCTCCATCAATCGGCTCACGGCATTTCTGTAAAAGTATTTAAGCTCGGACTTTTTCGCCCAGGCAATTGTATAAGCCAATGACTTTTTACGGTCGTGGTAGCGTTCGGTTCGCAGGCCAGTTATTTGCGCTTTGGATAAAGACTGCGAGCGCATCCTGAACGCCTCTGTAGTTGCAGCATCAATATTAGCGACCTGATAATCCGTAGCGGCCTGCAAACTCACCTGAATTTGTTGAATCAAAGCAGCTTTAGCCTGCTCTTCATATTCATCCAGTAATGATTTAGCATCCTGATTTTCGGACACTTCACCCGAAATAAAGGACATGAAATAATCCTGCTCAGGATAAGCCGAAGTGCGCCAGGAATAATCAATCCACTGAGGTGCCTGTGCCATTAGCCAAACGGGCAGAAAAAACAGTAATATGCAGCTAATCTTCTTCATAAAACAATAATTATCAGTTCACGTCTTTTTTATGCACAAAACCTTCTTTATTGTTAATCAGTTTAATCCGATACCAATCACCTTGACGCTCAATGACGACAAATTCAAGTCCGCCGGGAATTTTAGCAATAGCCTCAGATTTGTTATCCGGAAACTCGAATACATCCACCCTATCGGAGCTTTTGCCCTTGAGCACTATACGTTCGGCCAGTGCATCGCCAGTTCCTGAGAAAGAATAAGTCTCGATTGGTTTTCCGATACTCTCCAGGAAAGCCAGCGTTTGAACGCCACCTTCTGCACGTTTCAGTGCATCAGCATAAAGTTGATTTGAAGGCTCGAGCTGGCTGGCAATTTGATAATAGTTCATCGCATCATCATATAAACCCGTCATTTCGTGGATTATACCGGCATTGTAAGCAGCTTTTGGATTGTAACTATCAGCTTCATAAATGGCAACTAAAAGCGGGAATGCCTGCTTAAGGTTTCCGTTTTCAAGATAATCGCCTGCCTCATCAGCTTGCTTTTTCAAATCTTTTAGTTTGATTTTCTCCATTTCGAAGCGAACCATTGTATAGCCCGGCGTAAAGTAATTCACAAACTTTCTGGCTGTGCCACTCAAAACATTGTTTAAAAGTTGATTATAATTCGCAATTTCAGCACGTTCTTCATCGCATTTTTTGTCTTCACTTTCATATGCTGCCGTTTCCACACCGATAATTTCTGCGGTAGACACTTCAACGATCTTCATACTGGCATTCGAAGTGATCTTTCGAATTTTACAGTATTTAGTTTTTGATTTCCCATCAAGTGTGGTATAATTTGTAGATGTATTATCCTCTTTCTTTTCATAAGTTACATCACCAAGGATAACAGCATCCAATCCTAAAATTGCACCCACTTTGGCAGCTGTTGATTCATCGATAGCCCCAGAAAGTCCAAGACGTTGTTCTTTGAGTATTTCATTGATCTGATTACGCTCAATCACGCTATAAACATTGGTTTTAAAACCTTTGATGTGTGTTACTCCCTCCTTTCTTTCCAAAACCTAAAAACCGTTTGCTCAGGTATTTCTATACTCTATCTTCATTAAAAAGTCTGGCAATAATTTGATCTGCAAGCATTTGACCTGCATCTTTATGGCCAGAAAATTCCATCGCACCGATTTTTCACATTGTTATATTGCTTGGACGGAGCCTGCAAAACAAAGCAATCAATTTTTGTGCCTCTGCGTTCAAGTGAATAAAAAACAACAGAAACAAAAAATACAAAGGTAAAATTTTTCATGGTATTAAGCTTTTATACATTTCATTTTCAATTTGATAACCAATCAGCATAAACTTTCATTCGCGAAGAAACGCGCTCTATATAATGTTGGGTTTCCTCGTAAGGAAGGTTTTTCATGAACTCATACACCTGATCTGCCGACATTTGTTGATCTCCGGAATGGCCTGATAGAGTTTGGTTGCGCTATAAACGCCCGACTCACATTGCCTGCCTGTGGTATAAGCAGCGGCAATAAACGCGACTTATGGGATCATCCACTTTCCGAAAACTCGGGTAATGAGCATATGCAAATATGCTGATCGGATTCGATATTGTTTATTGATTCATATAAATAATTATCGTTCGTAACTTATCTTCTTTATATAAAAAATTATAGGCGTCACGTCCTGCATATTTAGGTACGATTTGCATTAATCAAATGCAGGAATATATTTTTGCCTTAAGGGATTATAACAGTTCCTGTGTGGATAACAGCGGCAAACACCAAAGCTGGGTCAAGACTAAACCGATCTGCATAAGAAGTTTATCACTTCCTCGTAAAATCGCAGCGCTCTGGTTTTGTATGCTATTTGTCGCTAATGGAATTTTAACGCTTACAATTACTTTTTCCTCCTGAGGCTTGGGGTCAGGTTTAGGTTGAGGTTCAGGTTCAGGTTGAGGTTCAGGTGGTTTGGGTTTAACCACTTCTTTCTCAATTGGTTGTTGTTCCACAATCTGTTCAGCATATTCGTCCAGATTTTCTTCTGTAACTGTTTCGCCGGCAGCATTTTGAAGCTGATCTTTCAGCACAGGCTCATCCATTAATGGTTCAGGTTTCTCATATTCCGTTTCGTAATCTTTGGTCTTACCTTTGTTTAGCGCAAGCTCCTTTACAGCTTCAGCAATCTTTTGTTTCACCAGGCCGGCATTGTTTGCTTCTTCAGGAGTCATCAGTATCTCGACACGGGCTTCTTCCTGCTCAAAATCAACAGAGGTGCGGCTTTCGCCATCTTCACTGTATTCGACCCAGCTGGTTTGAGTTGATTCAACAAAATTTCCAGCTCCCCATTTCTGCTCAATTCCTTTTTTAAACTGTTCAAATGCTTCTTTATTAGCCTTTTCGTAGGCTTCCCATTGCTTGTTGGTTTCTTCCCTGAATTGATCAAAACCAGCCTGAGACTGTTGCCTGAACTGCTCAAATGCATCTTCTGTTTCCTGCGAAAATGCCAGCATTCCAAACAAGAAAAAACTACTTAAAAAAATGATATGCTTCATTTTATTCTCATTTTGGTATTAACTCAATTTTTCAGGTTTACCAACGGATAACCCATTACGGCATCAACCGTCAATTCGCGCATGATTCCGGTTTGTTTGTGTTGTATCATGCAATGCCAAACCGGATATAACATCAGATCAACTTCTTGAACTTCAACATCATATTTACGTTCAAGCAAAGTTTTTACATCAGAAATACTTATTTTTTTTCCCAATTTCCGGAAATCGTATTCCACTTCATCACGCTTTTTACGCTGCGGGAAAATCAAACCGTCCAAGTCATCAATTTTGTGTGGATCCATATCAATTAACGCCTCAAAACGCATGGCTTTGTTTTCGATCATCAAAATGTTCAGCTGTTTATAATCCAGGTAAAGATTTACAGGAAGCTGTTCAATTTTCTTCTTGAATATTCCTTTTTTATTATTAAACAGCATCTTAACCTTCAGCAAGGGGTAATAGTCAAACTTTGCTGAATCCAATTTTTCCAGCGCAAATAAATTTAGCGTCTTGTGTTCCATATGCGGTTTTAAGGCCTTATTGAGGTTTCGCTCATGCAAAGTGAAATCAACCACATATACCTGATCATCAAGTTGATTAGATGAATCCTTTTCTTGTTCAGGAAGGACCTCATTGGGCAAAATAGCTTCTTTTTGAATCTCAGGTTTAGTAACTTTTACCTGCGCAAAGGCTTTCTGATATTTTTCGCGCCATGCTTCATCAATCAGGCTATTGAGCTGATCCTCGCTGATGACATCATGTTTGGTAAGCAGCCAGCGAACCTGAAACTGCTGAATTTTTTTGGCTTCATCAGGCGAGAGCAACAAAAAAGAACCCTTTTTGAGCGCTGGGATTTTTTGCATGATTTCGCTGGCTGTAGCTGGTGCCATCGACTCAATTCGGGTTTCAATTTTCGAAAGATCCTGCTTGGTTTTCAGGCTGCCGATTAAATAGGTTGAAATTTGCGCAATAGACTTATAATCAATATCTCCAGGGTTTTGTGTAGCAATCAGGCAACCAACACCATATTTGCGGGCCTGTTTAAAAAGCAACATCAGGCTTTCCTTGCATGACGGCATTTTGACCGGTGGCAAATAAGGCGCAATCTCATCGATATAGAGCGCGGCCTGCAATCCGTCCTGCCCATTCTGAAGCGGATGTTGAAGCATCCAATTATAGAGCAATTGGGCAATATACGCCATAAAAAACTCTTTTTCCTCCTGCGTGGAAAGCGTATTGAGATAAATTACAGAAAGCCGCGTTTTTCCGGTATCGTGTTCGCCCAGGCCCAACAAAGCTTCAATAGTTGCCGGAAAACCTGTTTCAAAAATGAGTTTACGCGAACCAATCGTCAAAAAACGCAACTTTTTGATTAACTCCTGCATGTCCTTTTGGCTGCTGATTTTGGTTACGATTTCATTAACAGATTCAGGCAAATCCGTTAAAAGATCGATCAGTCCTGCAAAGCTATCCAGATGAATCTTTTTTTGAAAACAATAATCGAATACCGTACTCAAAACTGATTCAGCCGACTTACCGTCATCGTTGTCAGCATCATATCCTATCAGCTCAATAACATTTTTTGCGGTGGCAGAGAAAAACCTGAGTCGATCTTCTGCATCCATTCCTGCAACCTGTTCAAATTGCAAGGGATTAATTGACAAAGGCAAGCCTTTTGAGCTTCCCGGAGTCCAGATTAGGACCTCTGTTTTCTCGGTAAACTGCTGTCGGATATCAGGGTTTAATCCTTTGGATGCCAATAATTCATCATCAGTCTCAGGATTTATCAGGGAGGCAATATCACCTTGCGGGTCAAAAATTATCATCGGGATACTTTGCAAAGCCAGTTCCTCCGATAAAACTTTGCAAGCCACTGTTTTTCCGCTTCCGGAAGCGCCAAAACAGGCAATATGCCGCTGCAAAACTGATAAATTGAGGTGAATAGGATTATGATCCGAGGAGCCTATATACAACTGATTCATAATGGTTTGGTTTTGGTTTATTCACGTTTTTAGTTGGTTCTCTCTAAAAACATACCTCAAAATTAAACCATAACATCACTATCTCAAAATATGAAAGGCACTTTTCCTAACAAAAAACGCATTATAAACCAAAAAAACGCAATTTATATAGATTCTAAATTAGAGGACAGCATTTTTGAACTTAAATTAACCAGCCACCTTAAAAACTGCTTTGTTTCCAGCTTGAACACATTTATTCAACATATTGATATAATGTGTTTTACGGACAATGGTTTTTAGTATTTCGGCTGCTTTTACAAAATCACCAATCTCTCGATACAATTCCGCAATCATTGCAGGCTCGGTTGTATCATCCTGCTCGTATAAGTGGATCAAAGCTAGTACGTTTGCTTCAATACGTTTACTTTCTGCACCAAAAAAAGCGACTCCTTCTTTGTTGAACGATCTGGAATTCAGTAAATAGCGTAAGCTTACCTTACCTTTTAAATAATCTCCAAATTGCCACTTTTCAGCATCTCTGTATAAATCATTATAAGCCCATAGCAACGACTGTCGGATCCAAATTTCCTGCTGCTGATTTAAAGGAGTCATCAGTTCCAACGATCGCCAATAATGATTTATTAATGATTTTCTACCCCTGTTATCCAATAAGTTACACCCAAAAAAACGCCAGCTTGTCCAGGGATAAGCAGTTTCTTGGTCCGCTTCAGGAATAGTTTCGAGGCAATTTTCCTTTTGGATCCAAAAAAACTTACCACATGCCGGACAAAGCACAAGTTTCTGAGGATTTGCCGGAATCAAATCATTGATGATCATCCCGTCTGAATATAAAAGTGATTGGCTAACAGTTTCAACCTTAGAGGTTTTACCTATTAACCAAGACTCACAACAATTGCACTGAATGTAAAAATCCTCAAAAGAAGTCATGTCGCAGATTAAGGCCGTAAAAGTAAGTGCTTCTTCAACGAAGAGCAAAAATAAAATGCAGATAATAAAATTGATATTGGCTGATTTTGATTCTTTTCACATTTGTTTTACTTTTGATAGTCGAAAAATGAAAGCCACCTTTGGCTTAACTATAACCTAAAAAACCAAAAAATGAAAAAAATCAACCTGATTGTACCCGTTTTGCTGGTACTTAGCTTGTTATTTGCTGCGCCACTGCTTATTGCTCAAAGTAGCAAAGATTTAAAAAAGGAAGTAAAATCCAAGGCATTAAAAGACGCCCGCAAAGAAGCCAAACGCCTTGAAAAAGATGGCTACAAAGTGAATCCCGGGCAGCTC
>JAGYNM010000056.1 GCA_018399335.1 Bacteroidales bacterium
TTTCAAATCTTTTACAAATCCCTCAGGATCTTCCAGATACATGCTATGAACATATAGCTTTTTGCGATCAGAACTCAGGTCGACACTCAGGCTTCCGGGAGTCATTGAAACCAGATTAATAAAAGCTAAAATGGCTGTATCAGATTGCAAATCAAGATCAACGGCAACAATACCATGCCTGAAGCTTTGTTGTGGACGCAAGATGTCGTAGGCCAATATGCTACTCGATAGGATCATTTCACGCGCATAAAAGGGAATAAACTTCACGAAAGCCCAGATACGCCTTGGTAAACTCTTGAGTGTAAAATTCCTTTTCTTCGACATAATGCTTAATTATTTGACAATTAAATCGGGCAGCACAGCTTTTATATAATTCATCGGATCAATAAGTTGTTGACCTGCCTGCGCAAAATAATCGTAGGTAAAACCAACGGTCAGACCCAGCAAAAGTGTAAAAACGACCGCAATGACTGTCCCAACCCAGGCTGCCGGCCGAACGCTTTTCACACTCAGATTAGCCGATTCTACCTCAGGCTTCCACATAGCCTCATTCCAGATTTTGACCATCGAGAACAGCGTTAAAATACTCACAACCAGTGCAACAATGGTTATCGTCCAGTGTGCTCCTTCAAAACCGGCATACAAAAGAAAAAACTTACCAAAAAAACCAGGTGTTGGCGGTATTCCGGCAAGCGAAAGCGCTGGAATTAAAAACAAAAAAGCTAAAAAAGGTTTTGTTTTGTAAACCCAACCAAGCTTTTTGAGATCATAAGTACCTTTATACAAGTAAATTAAGCCTCCAGCCATAAAAGTTGCGGTCTTCGAAAACATATTGTGAACGATAAAAAAGATTGCACCTGCCAGCCCAATCACCGAAAACAATCCGATTCCCATAAGCATATAGCCAATCTGGCTGATGATATGAAACGACAAAATCTTACGAATGTCATATGACGAAGCAGCCATTAATACCCCAAAAACCATGGTTAATCCAGCTACAACAAAAATCACAGGCTGCCAGAAAGCTGTATCAAGTTGCGCAAACAAGCTATAAAATCTCAACATTACATACACTCCTACCTTGGTGAGTGTAGCACCAAAAAACGCCGTTATTGCAATTGGGGGTGTTGGATAAGAGGCCGGAAGCCAAAAGAAAAAAGGAAATACAGCCGCTTTGATTCCGAAAGCAATAAAAAACAACATTATTGCGCTGTTTACCAAGGGTGGTATGGCTTCTGAGCGCAGTTTGAAAGCAATATCAGCCATATTCAAAGTTCCTAACTGACTGTAGAGCAATCCAATAGCAGCCACAAAGAGCATCGATCCAATGAGGTTCATCACCAGGTATTTAACAGATGCACGAAGTTGTTGCTTTTCGGCTCCCAGCGTGATCAAAACAAAAGAAGAAATCACCATCACCTCGAACCAAACATAAAGATTAAAGATATCTCCTGTAAGCAAAGAACCATACACTCCTGTTAATAGCCCCTGAAAAAGCACAAAAAGACCACCGCGCTGTCGCACCTGATCAACAAAGCCAATGCTGTAGATAATAGCAGCAACAGAAACAAGACTGACAGCAATCAGAAGAATTGCACTTGTATAATCAGCCACGAAAGTAATTCCATAAGGAGCAGGCCAGCTTCCTGCCTGAGCAACCAGATGACCTGACTCACCAAGGTTAAAAAAAATATAAAAAGCAGTACCCAATTGCGCTAAAACCGCTGATATGCTGAGCCATTGTTGACATTTAAGCCGATGCCTGCATGCGATCAGCAAAATGATCGATACTAATGGAATGAGTATGGGTAAAAACAGCGTCATAACTTTTCAATATCACTTAAGTCGTCCAAATCAACTGTACCGGTTTCCTTGTAAAATCGGTAAATCAATACCATGCTAAAAGCCGCCACTCCAAAACCAATTACCAGCGCAGTCAAAATCAAGGCTTGTGGCAAAGAATCGCTGGTCATAACGACATTTTGAGCTTCAGATGCCACCACAAAGGCAGGGCTCGTTTCGGTTAATCCGCCAGCAAAAAACAACATCAAATTTGTTGCATAGCTCAAAAATAAAATGCCAATCACCAGTTTCACGATACTCCTGCGAAGCAGCAAATAAACGCTCACTGCATATAAAAACCCAATTAAAAGTGCAATTAAAATATTCATGCGTCTTCCTCCATCACCGAAAAAATTACTTTTACCAACATTCCTGCAACCGTAAAATATACCCCTAAATCAAAAAGCAAAGGCGTCCCGAGCTTTAGATCATAATTACCAAAGGAAATACTTGTCCATACTCCTGTTAAAAAATTATCAGCTCCGTTCATCAAACCTATTGTGCCGCTAAAAATCGCCAACGTTATTCCTAATCCCATAAAGAACAAAGGTTTAGCCAACAAAAGCTGTTTTGCCTGATTCACTCCAAAAGCTCCGGCATAGATCACATATGCCATTCCCGCCATAAGGCCTGCAATAAAACCACCCCCAGGCTCATTATGTCCTCTATACAAAACAACCAAACTCAAGACCAGCAAAAACGGTTTGAGATGCGCAGCAGCAATTTTTAGTATTTCCGTTTTCATCTGCTACTTTTTTTGTGGGCATTTAATTTCAAAAGTGAGACAATACCGATAGCAGCAAGCGCCAGCACAACTATTTCTCCCAAAGTATCCAGCGCCCTGAAATCAACCAAAATCACATTGACGATATTCTCACCAAATGCTTTTGTGTAGCTGTTGGCAGCAAAATACGCTGATATTTTATCTATTCCTTCAGGGCTGGAAGTATGCAATGCCAAATAACTCATTACACCGCCAAAGAAAACCGCAACAATTCCATCGCGAATGCGCGAACCAACACCTGAATAATCCAGGTATTTTGGCAAGTGATAAACAACCATTGCCCCAATTACTACGGTAAGGGTTTCAACCATCACCATGGTAATAGCCAGATCCACACCACTATAGATCACAAAAATGATTGTGATGCCAATCCCAACAAAACCCGTGGCAATTAGCGCCAGTAACCGACTTTTAGCAGTAATTACAGCAACACTTCCTGCCACAATCATTATGGCAGCAAGAATAACCAAATAATTCAAAGGACTCTGATGCCAACTAAAATCCACAGAAAAATCAATTGCATTCGTTGTCAGCAATAATAGCAATCCCGCCGAAATAAAAATAGTCATCAGGTAGAACCGATGGTAACCATGTTGCACTACAGCAGTCTTTTTCTTTGTCAGGCTTAAGAAAACATCAATCCCTGAAAAGAATTTTTGAGAAAGCTTTGCATTAAAAAAATTGAGATTCATATAGGAAACCAACCGAATAATCTTCCGGCGAAAAGCAAACATTACAATTCCAAGCAAAACAGTAAGGAAACTCAACAACAAAATCTCATTAAAGCCATGCCACAGTTTGAGTTTGATAAGCTGCTCTCCGGGAAGAATCGCCTGAAAAGCCGGTCCGAGCAGATCAGCAACCTGATTTGGAAAAATTCCAAGAACCAGACTTATCAACACCAAAACAGCAGGTCCGGTCAAAAGTGAAATATCCGGTTCATGAGGCGGTTTTTCAAAGCTGACAGATTTGCCCCAAAACACCTCGTAAGCAAAACGAAACGATACAAAAACGGTAAATGCATTAGCCAAAAAACCCATTATCAAAATAAAATTACCTGCTTCAGGAGCAGTAAGTTTTGCTTCATACATCAGCTCTTTGCCAATAAAACCGATCATCGGCGGTATTCCTGACATGGAAAGCAAAGCCAGCAAACTAATCACCGTGGCAACAGGCATGAAACGGCTTAACTGCCCAAGTTTTCTGATATCGCGCGTACCCGTTTTCTTTTCAATATTTCCTGCCATCATAAATAAAGTGGCCTTATAAAAAGCATGCACTAGCAAAAACACCAGCGCGGCAGTTATAGAATAAGCAGTAGAAGTGCCTATTAGCAATACTAAAGTACCTAAAGCACTTACTGTTGTGTAAGCCAAAATTTTCTTAAGGTCTTGCTGTGCCAGTGCAAACCATGCGCCAACAAACATCGTAACGACGCCAAAAACAGATAAGGTATAAATCCATAATTCCTGCGACTCCATCACCGGATGCAGCCTGGCTAAAAGGTAGATACCAGCTTTTACCATGGTGGCCGAATGCAAGAAAGCACTTACAGGCGAGGGCGCCTGCATAGCACCGGGAAGCCAAAAATGAAAAGGGAAAATGGCAGATTTCGTAAAAGCCCCAATCAAAATCAAGATCGTTGCAGGAATAAAAAGTTTGCTTTCAAGGAAAAGCTCAGGAGTATTGATTACCGCATCAAAACTAAAATTTCCATAAGGCAACGACATCATAATCAGGCCTGCCAGCAAGGCTAAACCACCAAGTCCAGTGATTAAAAGAGCTTGCAAAGCAGCTTCGCGGGCAGCAGATTTTTCATGTTTAAATCCTATCAAAACAAAAGAACTTACACTCGTAAATTCCCAAAACATGAAGAGCAAAATCCAGTCACTAGCTGTGACCAAACCCAACATGCTTGCCATAAAAAATACCAAATAGCCAAAAAACCTATTGGTTTTCTGATAACTACGCATATAATATCCCGCATAAATCAGAATCAAAGCCCCGATCCCTGTTATCAACAGAGCAAAAACCAACGACAAACCATCCAGCTTAAACGAAAAATTTATTCCCATGGCAGCTAGCCAGGGATAAGATTCTGCAATTGGAAGTCCCTGAACAACAGCAGGGATTTTACTTAAAAACCAAACAAACAAACCAGCAGGCACAATGCTCAGCAACCAACCGGATATCTTTGGAAACCGTTGATTGACAAAAGGGGCTAAAGCCGCCAAACCAAAAAGCATGAAAATACTTAATACAATATTCATGTTATTTGTCGATTAGCTTATTAACAACCTTTTTGGGCATTAGTTTGAAGATTAGTCAAAATTTGAGCGATTAAACAGCAGGTAACCAAAATTAATCACGAATAAAAACTTATTGTCTTCACGATCATAATAATTAATGGCAGCACTCAATGGCCCAAGAGGAGTATGCACCACAACCCTTCCTGAAAACAAAAATGAGGCATCCGGAAAACTTACCCCTAAAATGGGTTTTTCATTAATTCCTTGGTTAATAATACGTTCGTAAGGCTGAAAAACATAGGCTTCGGCACGCAAATCAAAATTTCGCAATGGGTTATAGATAAACTTCAGTCCACCTCCCAAATAATTAAAAGCCCTGTAACGTTCCAAAAACAGCGTTTTCATCTCATTCACTGGTTCAAAAACGGGAGCAGCCAAAACCGTTGCCGTATAATTACCCTGCAATGGTTGATCTGAAAGAACCGCTTCGCCTAAAAAACCAAAAGTAAACTGACCTGCATGTGCAAAAAAGTTATCGTAATGCACTTTAAATCTATAATAAGCCTGATTTTCGCTGAAGATTAACGACCTGTTTAAATCCGATCCAGGCCTGTTGTTTTGTTTGCCATCATAATATGCCAACTCCACAAACCAACGCATACCAGCATTAGCTAAATATTTCTTATTCAAGGAATTAAAATACACTCCAACTTTAGGTTTCACAAAATCAAACTGACTGATATCAGCGGTATCGCTTCGGCTAAAATTATTAGTCTGATAATAGTCGAAACCCCTTCGACCTCCGGCCATTCCCAATGCTACCTTCATATTATTACCCAAACTATGCCCCATTTCGATCGAAACGCCGGACTCGTCTTCAATGATAAATGCCGGGGTTGGATCTTCAAAAAAATAGGTGGCATTTTTGAAGTAATCTTTTCGTGTAAGCTGCGCCCGAAACTGCGCAAAAAAAGGCTGTGCGCCCGGTAAATCATAGCGAACAGAACCTTGAACAGAGGAATAAAACCTTCCGAAATAAGCATTTACGCCATAGCGGCTTCCAATGCTTGAAAGTTTGCGATACGACAACCCCACAAAAGCCTGATTGGTAGCCGAAGAAGAAATATTTCCACCAATCTCGGCTAAAAAAGGTTTTGATAAAGTTACATCAAGCAATAAATCAAACTGCTGATTAACTGTATCATATACCATCTGTGGAAAAATATAACTGATTTTATCATCTGCCAGCAGATTAAAATAGCTTGCCTTAATCTCACTAATGCTACTGATGGCATTATTGTGGTTTAACTTTCGACGGATATAGTTTGCCTGAGCAGGTTTAACCCCCCTGACGATAATGGAATCGAAATGTAAGGCTGGAAGTTTTTGCTGATATGCATCCCGGTACTCATTGAGCGAGGTGGTATCTGTTTTTCGGCTAATCCGGGCTTTTATATTGGGAATGCTTCGCACCGCTGCCTGATAACCACTATCAATAAACATTTGTACGCGAGCAAAATCAAGTATTCCGGCAGGGCCAACCAACGAACGTATCAGTACTCCATCTTCATCGGGCAGGGTGAGATCGGCCTTTCGCATAAGCATATTTTGTAATTGCGAAATCACGTCATTATCTCGTGATGCATCATAATTACCCGCCGCAACACTACCGATAATCAAATCAGGATCAAATTCTTTATGCGCGATATCAGTCGGGAAATTATTAAACATCCCACCATCAAAAAGCAAACGGCCATCAATTCGCAATGGCTTAATTAACAATGGAAATGTTGCTGAGGCCCTTATCGCAGTACCTAGCTGTCCTTTTTTAAGCACAACCAAAACAGAAGAATCCACATCTGAAGCTACACATCTAAAGGGCACAAATAAACTGTCGAAATCATACGCAGATGCAGCAGATGCCTTGCTAAAAAGCTCCATTACAGCATAATCCATCAGGTAAGGCGAAATGAAACTTGATGGCAAACGCGAAACAAAACGCTTCTTGATACTAAACGGAAGTGTGACCCAGGAAGGATTTGGATCTTCGAGGCGATAATTAAAAAAACGCTCATCGATTGTGCCGGTTACCCAATACCTGAATTCTTCACTTTTGACCAATGCTTCTATCTCGTCAGGAGAATAACCTGAGGCATAGAGCCCACCAACAATAGCACCCATCGAATTGCCAACGATATAATCAATGGGTATCTCATATTCTTCAAGCGCTTTAAGCACACCAACATGGCTCAGCCCTTTTGCACCTCCCCCACTCAAAACCAGCGCAACATCCTGTCCCTGTATTTTAGCAATCAGGCTCAGCAGAAAAACACAAATGAAAGCTGTTTTAAGAAGTTTATTCATGGTCAGAAAGCTGTTGCTAAAATACAATTATCCCAATACAATGCGAATAGCTTTAACAAAAAATCCGTTAAAACCATCTTGGTCATAACGGATTTTGATAAAATTTTGATGCTATCTACACATGATGAAGTGCCTGATCGAGGTCGGCGATAATATCTTCAACATTCTCAATACCAACAGCCAAACGAACAAGCCCGTCAGTGATACCAGCAATATCTTTGGCTTCTTTACTCAATTTAGAGTGCGTCATGCTGGCAGGATGTTGAATCAATGTTTCGATGCCTCCGAGTGAAACAGCAAGCAGGGCCAGGTTTACGTGATCCATCATTTTTTTGCCAGCCTCAAAACCGCCTTTCAGGCCAAAGCTGATCATGGCACCAGGGCCTTTCATCTGCTTTTTAGCCAAATCAAATTGCGGATGCGATGGCAATCCGGGATACAAAATCCATTCTACCTTTGGATGTTGCTCAAGAAACTCAGCCACTTTTTGAGCATTTTCCTGGGCACGATCGATACGAATACCCAAAGTCTTGAGGCCGCGACGTGTGAGCCATGCCTGATGCGGATCCATATTAAAGCCCATGTTTACCATCACAGCACGCATTTGTTTGTAATGCGCTTCCGTTTTGGAAACTACCATACCGGCAACGATATCAGCATGGCCATTAATAAATTTGGTCATAGAGTGCAATACGATATCAGCACCCAAATCGAGCGGCTTTTGCAAGTAAGGACTACAGAAAGTATTATCCACACAAACCGGAATGTTGTGTTCGTGAGCAAGCTTACTTATCGCCTCGATGTCTGTAATACCTATTGTAGGATTAGCCGGCGTTTCAAGATAAATCAGAGAAGTATTTGGCTTAATGGCTTTACGAACATTTTCAACATTTGTGGCATCAATAAAAGATGATTCAACGCCATATTTGGGATAAAGACTCTCCATGATGGCACGCGAAGGACCGTAAAGTGAATTATGTGCAACCAGATGTTTGCCTGCGCCCAGGAAAGCCAGATACACAATGTTTACTGCTGCCATTCCGGAGCTGGCTGCAATTCCGCCATAGCCGCTTTCGAGGTTGGCAACTGCGTTTTCGAGTTCGTTGATGGTGGGATTACCAATGCGGGTATAAATATATCCATCCTCCTCGCCGGAGAAACACTTGGCGCCATGTTCAGCGCTTTCGAATTTAAATGTTGATGTTTGGTAAATCGGTGTTACCGCACTACCCAGAGGATCCTCAAAACCTCCGGCATGTACTGCCCGGGAGTTGAATCCCAAACTTTCGTCTTGCATGATAAATTTGATTTAAAAATTAATTAAACGAAACAAAAAACCGGCTTTTGCCGGTTTTTGAAGTTATAGTTAGCCCTAGAATGGCCAAAATTGATTATCGTTCCAGATTTGTTCTTTCAGGTCTTCATTTAAACGATGTAAAAGGCGATGGTGTGTTTTTTCCCAATCGGCCAGCATCTGATACATCTCTTTCTCATTGGGATCAGTGGCAGCATTGGCACGTTCAGTATACACTTCAATGGCTTTATTCTCAAAATCTATTGAAGCTGAAATAGCTGCGGCTTCGAAACTGGCAGCAGAAATTTCATTTTTCACTTTTTCGGATAAAATGCGCTCCACATCGGTTTCATCCACATCCTTATGAAGCTCATTTTTCATGAATTCATGATTAGCTTCGTAATGCTTAAATTGTTTTGAAAGAAATTCGATATGGGCATTTTCTTCCTCCGCCATCGTTTCAAAAATCTGTTGTACTGATTTACTTTCTGTTTGACGAGCCACTTGCGTGTAGAAGGCTTTTCCTTTGCGCTCCAACAATATGGCTGTTTTCAGAATGTCGGTTGTGCTTTTACTGTTTTCCATGAGTTCTGCGTTTTAATGGTATTTCTTTGGCATCAAAGGTAAAAATTTTTGTATAAAAATGATGCAAATTGCTTTCTAAATAGCGTTTAAATTGCAAGATTAGTTTCTCGAAAAATCATTAGCAGTATCTTTGTTTATTAATTTTCCAAATTATGCATATCCTAATCCTCAATGGCCCCAATCTGAACCTGACCGGAAAACGCGAACCGGAAATATACGGCCACCAGACATACGAGCAGCTTATGACTGAGCTGACGGCAGCTTTTCCTGAAATTCAACTCACTTATCTTCAGTCGAATATCGAAGGGGAACTGATTACCTTTCTGCAGCAGGCGGATGAATCTCATGACGCTGTTGTTTTTAATCCTGGTGGTTACAGCCACACCTCAGTGGCCCTTGCTGATACAATCAAAGCAATTTCAATTCCCGTTGTTGAAGTGCATCTGAGTAATATTTTTGCCCGGGAGCGTTATCGGCAACAATCACTCACGGGGGCATCAAGTGTTGGAAGCATTTCAGGTTTTGGAATGGAAGGATATAGACTGGCGCTTCAATATTTAATCAGGAAAAATCAGCAGGATCAAAGTCGGTAAACTTCGACTTCTTTTTGATAAAGTGTTGAATAACAATGTTTTTTTGATACATCTGCCCCACTTTATGGGGTTTGATCTTTTCGCGTTTCATAGCCAAAGAAGGTAGTTTACGGTAAAAATGCAAATGCGCTCGTGCAACAGCCAGGAAATCACCAAAACCTCCCTCAACCAAAAATTTTATACTAGCCACACCATCCAATATCAAACGGATAAAGATCACACGAAAGAGTCTGTTCTGTGGCAGGTTCTTATATAAAAGCGATAAATTGTTTCTGAAATTCAGGTATGTCTTGCGTGACGAAATCTTTGGTAAAGTGCCCCCCCCAACATGATAAACCACAGCATCAGGGCAATACATAATTTTGTAGCCCTTGTTTTTCATGCGCCAGCAAAAATCAATCTCCTCCATATGTGCAAAAAAACTGTCATCTAATCCTCCAAACTGGTGAAACAACTCAGCCCTTACAAACATGCAAGCACCACTAGCCCAAAACACTTCAACAGCATCATCATATTGCCCCTGATCTTCTTCTATTTCCTGAAAAATCCTCCCCCTACAAAATGGATAACCAAATTTATCGATAAAACCTCCTCCGGCCCCGGCATATTCAAAATGTCCGGGAGCATGCATCGCCTTTATTTTAGGCTGACAGGCCGCAATTTGTGAATCCTTTTCCATTAAGTCTATAACCGGCAAAATCCAATTGGCTGTGACTTCAATATCCGAATTCAGCAGCACATAATAATCTGCCTTAATCTGCTTCAATGCAAGATTATATCCCGTTGAAAACCCTTCATTACGAGGATTTTGAATCACCCTGACATCCGGAAAATGCTCTTTTAGAAAATTAATCGAGTTATCTCTAGAAGCATTGTCAGCAACAATCACCTCAGCTACTCCGCTGCTGTGCTGCAGCACAACAGGCAGATAACGTTCAAGAAAGGCTTTCCCGTTATAGTTGAGAATAACTACGGCAATTTCAGGCATCTGCATTAGTTTTTGTTCGTTGGTGTTTCCAGCGCCGGTGCGACCAAAGCCAGTTGGAAGGCGACGCAACAATAGCACGTTCAAGCATGCGCGCGTATTTTTCAGTTATTTCGTTAGGAGCTGCCTGACTGGGATCCAAAGTGATCGGACTAAAACGAATACTGTAATAACCTCTCTTTGGTCGGGTAACCTCAACATACAAAACAGCATAATTCAATGCTTTAGCCATTTTTTCTGGTCCATTAAAAAAAGCTGTCTCCTGATGTAAAAACTGTGTCCAGTAATCCTGATCGTTACCGCTCGGACTTTGATCAGCTACAATAAATACTGCATTTGGTCTGTCGCTTAGCTGCCTGAGCCCTTTATAGGCCGACCGCGATTCGAGCAACATTTGGTTGTTGTGGTTTAGTCTGATTTCACCAATCAAAGCATCAAACGACTTGTTGGACAATCTCTTAAAAATGGCAATACTTCTGTGGTTTGTCAACAAGGGAATGGCCTTTGCAACCCATTCCCAGTTGCCGGAATGACCGGTTGCTAAAAAAACACTTCTACCTGAATCAGCCAAGGATGTTAAAATATCAGGATTTTCGCATATAACCCTTTGTCTAATAGATGCTTTACTCAATTGGGTCATTTTTACATTTTCAGCAAAAAGATCCGTGAAATTATGGTAAAACTCCTTTTCTATCAATTTGATTTCCTTTGATGATTTCTCAGGGAAGCTGTTGATAAGGTTTCTCCTCACCACTTTGCGGCGATACCGAATAATGTAAAATGCAAAAAAATAAAGCAGGTCAGAAATTAAAAACAAAAACCAAATAGGAAAAAGACCCAGAAAAAGGGTTATAATGCGCACTAAATAAAATCCCGGGCTTTTCATAAACTATCGCACTTTGCAAGGGCTTATTAATCGAGCAAAGGTAAGTTTTTTTAAAAAATGAGAAAGTTGTTTCCGGCCTGCTACCCAAAGTTTAATTTCTACTTCAGGTCGTTGATAATTTGAGAAGCCCTGTTGCCCCAGGTGTCCTGCGGAGCAGTTTCGTCAATGCTGTTCGGATCCCAAGTACGGCGATAGATATCCAGCTGCCAGCGATAATTGGACAGTTCTCCAAAGGCATCTGAATGAATCAGCACAAAATCATTCGTAACCATATCGCGGGTGTAAAACACAAAACGTTTATTACGTTGGTTTTCAAGTGTATAATATTGCCAAATTTCGTAAGGATAAGCTCCTGGTTCGTTGTAGCTTTCCATAATTTGATTAGGTGGCCCGTACTTTAGATAAACCCTTCCCCTATCGGTAGCATAACCCTTTTTGTTTGGAGTTTTAAATGCAGCATTAACTTTTTGAACTTCATAATAGTATTGCTGCCAGGCATCTTCTGGAGCAGCATAATTGCGCGAAACCCAAAAATTATAGAAATACTTTTTCATTAAATCCACATCACCTTGTTCAACTAAATTGAAAACATAATCCCTTTCCACCTCAGATGAGAGAGGTTCAAGACACAACAAATACTCCTTCAAACTATCCGCTTCCGCCATTTTACTCACAAAAGTGTTCGAAATATTTACCGAAGCCAGGTCGTTCATCTTAAACTCCTTGCCAGGATTTGACCTGCGGAAAAAGACGCTGTTTTGAGCCACCTGCTGATTTTCACGATCGCGCACTTCCATTACCAATCTGTAATTTCCAGAAGGCAACTCACTGATATCAATTGCATTAAAAACAACATTCACAGGCCTGGCATCCATTCTTTTTCTAAAAAGAAAACCCTCTATAGTTTTTCTACTTTCAAAAGATTCTATAAAATAATTCAACAGAAACTTTGCATCGTTGCCCAATACTTTATTGGCATGATAAATCTCTGAATAAAATGACATTACATTCATCGATTCGGGATAATAAGCATAAACCAAGGGCACGAGGTTGTATCCATTTTTTGTCAGCATCCCAACTTTATCCGTTTTTTCATAGCTCTCGATCAGTTGAATACCACTAAAACTAACAGCATCATCCGGAAATCCCAGCTGGATCTCTTCTACCGTTTGAAAAGGAGGTTCATCCTCATTATTCATATCAGAAATAATCAGTTCATACTGATAACTGCCAGCAGGCAAAGAAAAGCGCTGCTGATCGATAAATCCAAAATCGATTGTACTAGTATCCTGAATTGCAGGGCTGTTGAGTGCATATTTGGCATAATCTACAATGGAATCGTGCTGCTTAAACAACATAATTATTTCCAAACTCGCTTTAAAATTTCCAGGTGAAATCTCCTTGAAATAAACAGAATTTCCATCAACAGCCAAATAGGTCTCAATGTAAGGGTCTGCTTCTGGCGCATTAAAAGTTGCATAAGAAAGGTAGGCACGCATACTTTTATTCTGGTTTTGAGCCACAGCAAACAGCATGCTTAATGCAAACAAGAGTGTAAGTAGTTTTCTCATAATTGAAGTGTTTAGTTAGTCATGGCAAAGCAAAATTACCATGAAAAAATCAGTAACAACCATAGAGCAAATATACAATCAAATGAAATCAAAACTCAAGTCAAAGCCAGCTAACGGCAAAAAGTTACAAGTTAATGTAAGACTTTCAGTGATTTACAATAATATCAGCTGATAATAAATCAGGAAAAACTTTTCTCAAGCGCTTTTGCAGGATTAGCAATAAGTCTGTGTAAATAAAAAATCCGAGCTTTTTTAAGGGCAACTATTTGCTGGAAAACAA
>JAGYNM010000057.1 GCA_018399335.1 Bacteroidales bacterium
TTTGAAATACCTACACTCGACCCTCCATTATTTGGTTTCACAAAAACAGGCAGACCACCCAAAAATTCAATGATCTCGGCTGTATCATAGCGCTCGCCTTTATTTATCAATACAGATTGTGCCACCCTAAAACCATGCGATTGCACCACCCTTTTGCAAAAATCTTTGTGAAAAGTTAGTGCAGAAGTCGTAAGCCCTGATGAAGTGTAAGGAATAGAAAGCAGATCAAAATATCCGTTTAAAATTCCATTTTCACCGGGGCTTCCGTGAATAGCATTAAATACAGCATCAAATGAAATCTTGTTTTGCTGATATATAAAACTAAAATCATTTTTATCGACAACTTCTTCATCACCATTCTCCAACAGAACTACCCAATTCTGCTTGGTGATACGCAATAAAAAACCTTTGTACTTTTTTTTATCCAGATGAGCCAAAACAACTTTTCCACTATTCATAGAAACTTCAAACTCTCCAGAATCTCCCCCGCAAACAATTGCTATATTTTTCATACTAATCCTATTAATGAGGGTCTATTGCCCAGCCCATTTCAAACGAAAAGCAACAATAAAATGTCTATCTTTGCCGCCAACAGACAATAAAAACAGGCTGTTGGAGTTTTTTAAACAATTCGCTGCTTTGTTGGGCTAAATTATAAAAAAATGAAGGCTTTCAGTTTTCTTTTTAAAAAGAAATTCTATCTGCACCTTGCCATCATCATCCTGTTAAGTTTATTAATAGTATGGGTAGTTTTTCGGTCGCTCGACTCGTACACAAGGCATGGAGAAGTTTACATTGTACCAGACTTTACGGGGCAACCTTCACAGCTGGTCATGAATCAGTACGAAGAACTTTTCAACTTTGTATTACTTGATAGTGTATACGTTAAGGATTTACCTAAAGGCTCCATCGTGCAGCAAGATCCATTGCCTGGCTCAAAAGTAAAATCTGGCCGTAATATCTATTATGTAATTGTGGCGATGATGCCCGAACAGGTCATGATGCCAAACCTTAGAAATCTTTCGCTACGCCAGGCAATGGTGCTACTCGAAAAAGAAGGCCTTGATGTAAATAAATTGCTTTATATCGATCATTTTGCTAAAAATGCCGTGATTGAACAACAATATTTAAATGAAGTCATAGAACCTGGCACGATAATTTTTAAAGGACAATCTATTGATCTCATTCTGGGAAATGGTAATTCAAGAGACACCTTAACCCCAATGCCATTTCTTACCGGAATGCTACCCGCTCAGGTTAAACCAGCCTTGTTAAAAGCAGGATTAAACCCCGGCGATTTTTACTTTTTAGATCAGGATACAACCACTTCAAGAGTATTCAGAACCTCACCTTCTTCATTACCAGGAAGTTATGCGCCTCTAGGCAAAACAGTTGATGTTTGGTTCAGGTCAGAAAAAATTATCGATTATGAAGACCTCATCCTACAAATGCAATCAGATAGTATTAGTAGGGATAGCCTTATGCACATTATCAACGAAATCTATCATTTTGAAGAACAATGACAGCTAAAAATCTACCTCTTATACTTACCCTGTTTTTTTTAACCTTTCAAGTAAATTCTTACCTGTTTGCTCAGGAAGTTGTTACCGGACTTTCCGTTCATCCGGCCTATCAATACCAAACACAAATATCTTCCACAAAAGATAAAGCTGTGGAAATTGTATTGAATCTTCCATTTTTCGAGGATTTTTCGAAATCAAAGGTTAATACAAATAATCTTATTTGGCCGGAAAATGCCGTTTTTGTCAATGCAGATTTTCCATTTTTACCACCTAATCGTCAAGCCGCTACCTTTGATGTTTTAGACAGTCAGGGTAAAGTTTACGAAAATGCCTCTACAAGACCCTTTATCGCTGATGTTTTAGAATCAGCGCTGATTCGGCTTGATTCAGTTTTTGAACCCGAACAAAAAAATCTGACGCCGGCTGATTCAGTTTATTTCAGCTTCTACTATCAACCGCAAGGAAGGGGCGATAAACCAGAAGAACACGACAGCCTTGTTCTTCAGTTTGGGTATCCAAGCGGCGAAATGGAATTTGATTTCATAGATTCTACTTCAGTTTGGGTTGATGATTATCTTTTAGCCAACAATATCGATTCCATTTTTCCACTCGACACGCTATTTGCTCCTTTAGGATGCGATACCAATCTTTTTTGGATTAGCAACCGCATTTTAACCTGGGGAGATCAAATTACAATTCCCTGTGATTCAGTTTTTAAACCTGCTGTTAATTGGGAAACTGTGTGGGCTACGCCAGGGATGTCGCTGGATTCGTTCTATTTTTTTAATGGCAATTACTTCAAACAGGTTCTGATTCCTGTATTAGATACTTCCTACTTCAGCAATAGGTTTCAATTCAGGTTTTATAACTACGGCAGTATTTCCGACAACACTTTACCTGCCAACAGAAGTAATGTTGATCAATGGAATCTTGACATGATCAGACTGGATTACAACCGCAATTTTGCAGATTCAACCTATCCCCTGTTAAGCTTTTCGGAACGGGCACCTTCATTTCTCAGACGATATCAGGCAATGCCCTACAAACAATACCGCTCGGATCCGACCAATGCAGTGAAGCCAACTTTTGAAATGTTTATCACCAATCTTGATAGCATCACTCATAATACAACTTACAGCTACCGCGTAAATCAAAATGTTGGCAATCAATCGTTTTCATATAATGGCGGCAACTGTAATCTGGATCCATTTATTGCAACCGGATTTCAAACCTGCCAAACTGGTTGTGGAGCTGCGCATGCATGCCCTCCGGTTCAATCCCTTTTCTCTCTTGACTTCGACAGAGATTCCACTTCGTATTTGATCACACATTATATCAGCGATTCAACACTACAACCTCCTCTGGTCGACTCAATAACTTACCATCAGGGTTTTTATAATTATTTTGCTTACGACGATGGCACACCTGAACTGGGTTATGGTCTGGAGCCTGCCGGCGCACATATGGCGGTGCAGTTTCGAATGGTTGTTCCTGACACATTAAAGGGCATTCAGATGCTTTTTAACAGAACCCTGAACAACACCAATAATAAATTCTTTGATATTGTTGTTTGGAAAGATAACAACGGCATGCCCGGCGAAGAAGTTTACCGTTTGGTTCGCCAGCGCCCGCAATGGAGTGATAACCTCTACGAATTTCATTATTATGAATTCCCTGATCCCGTAATCATGAATGGCATTTTTTATGTTGGATTAATGCAGGAAGAAATGGGAAGTATAAATATTGGCTTTGATGCCGCTTTGGATAACAGCCAGTATAATTTTTACCGCTCTGATAACCAATGGCGTAACAGCTTAGCCCCTGGTTCGATAATGTTACGTCCGGTGGTAGGGTCATCCTATTTTGTAGAAGTACCAGAAGTTCCCTCATCCAAAGTGCATGAACTAAGGTGTTATCCAAACCCTGCACAAAATTCTGTTAACCTAAGCATAAGTGGTTTCATTCCAGACAATCAAACAAAAATTCAATTTTTTGACCTGACAGCTCGCGTTATTCACGAGCAAAACTGGCAAGATCAAGTTTCACTCTCACAATTTAACAAAGGCATTTATTTCGTAAGGATTATCCATCAAAACCGTCATATTGCCACGCAAAAATTAGTGATCACACCTTAAATATGGATTATACGATAGCCGACGAATATAGCTCTGAGCAACTTGACGAGAATAATGAACTTTATGAGCATTTTAAAATCATTGCTGATAAAGGCCAGGCCCTGCTGAGGATAGATAAGTTTTTACTAAACAGGATCGAAAATGTTTCCAGAAACAAAATTCAGCAAACTGCCAAAGCTGGAAATATCCATGTAAACGGCTCAGCTGTTAAGCAAAATTACAAGGTAAGGCCAGCTGATGTGGTAACAGTTGTTTTTTCGTATCCGCCCCGCGAGATCGAAATCACACCCGAAGATATCCCGCTTGAAATTGTTTATGAAGACAAAGATGTCATCGTAATCAACAAGCAATACAATCTTGTTGTGCACCCCGGACATGGCAATTATTCAGGAACTTTGCTCAACGCATTGGCTCATTATTTTAAACAAACAGATCAGGCTATTGAAAACGGCTTTGGATATTTGGCGCACCGAATCGATAAAGACACCACCGGCTTGCTCATCATAGCCAAAAATGAACTGGCACAAGCGGTTTTGGCCCGACAGTTTTTTGAGCATACCATTGAACGAAAATATCAGGCAATAATCTGGGGTAGTCCCAAAGAAGAAACAGGCACGATAACAGGGCACATTGGTCGCAGTTTAAAAAACAGAAAAGTAATGGATGTTTTTCCGGATGGAAATTATGGGAAAGAAGCTATTACGCATTACCGCATTTTAGAGCATTTTGGATATGTTACCCTCGTAGAATGTCAGCTCGAAACTGGCCGAACACATCAAATCAGAGCGCATATGCGGCACATTGGCCATCCGCTTTTTAATGATGTTTGGTATGGAGGCGACAAAATTTTAAAAGGAACTTCTTTCACGAAGTATAAACAGTTTATCGATAACTGCTTCAAAATGCTGCCACGGCATGCCTTGCACGCAAAATCACTTGGATTTAAACATCCGACCACCGGAAAGCATTTATTTTTTGAAAGTGAACTTCCAACAGACATGTTGAATGTAATTGAAAAATGGCGGTCGTATACCTCTTCCAGAGATACTGAGTAAGAATATTTTGAGGCAGCTATTTCGTAAGAAATACTTTATAAACATTTAGCTGATCATCAGCAATTACATGAAGAAAATGTAATCCTTCCCGAAGTTTAAGCGGTTTAATTGAAAGTTTGTTACCAAGCATTTCAGTTGTAAACCCAATACTTCTTCCCCTGAGGTCGAATAGTTCCAATTCAAGACTTTCGGGATAGCTATTTCCAAAATCCAAGGTAAAAGCAGTACTTGCCGGATTAGGGTAAACGCTGTTTAAAACATGAATATAATTATCCAAACGCAGCGTATCACGTTCCAAATCATTCGAAACCACCAAACGCACATCGAAAGTGCCTGTTTTAGTATAAGTTATGAGCTCAGGATCTTTTTGGTTCAATGTTTCAGGCTCTCCACCCTCAAAATACCATTCGTAAGTCAAAATATTTCCTGAAGAAAGATTCGTAAATGAAACTTCTTGTCCGGCCACAATTGTATGGGATTGCGCAGCAAAAAAAGCTACAATATTATCAGGATCAAATCCAAGCCCCGAAAGGCGCATCAGACCAGTTTGATCAGGATCGAGCCAGGGAGCTAGCTGTTCGTCAAAAGTATTTCCATTTTTATCCCATGAAAAAGAGAGTTTTCCATAATAATCCGGCTGATTGAGGTTATCACAATCGGACAAACCACCTGTTAATGCGCCAATAATCAATCCATTTTCATCAAATAGTGGGGCCCCTGAAGAACCACCCTCTGTAACACCATGACCATTTTCGGTTTCATCCCAGGTTACCCGCCAATACGGAGCTTCCGGGTTATCACTGCTCCCGCCATAAGTGGCCGAAACAACAGGACTTAAATACGAGGAAACTTTTTTAATATCACCATCAGGATGATGTATGGAATGGCCCTGAGTACTTGCAAGATTTTCGCGGCTCCATCCATTAAAAAAAGGCCGGAAATGCTGAGGCACCTCCTGAAGCAACTCCAATAATTTAAAATCGGAATCAGTAGTTTCATCATCAGTAGATCGCGCTAATAATCTGGCACCTGTTATGGCTTGAAAATCAGGTGCAGCCGAAGGATTTTCACATCCTTCTGATTCATAATTAAAAGCAAAAACCCATTGTGCATAGTCTGTATCAGTGGCAAACTCACCACAATGATTGGCTGTTAAAAAAAGTGGTGCAAAATCCCGCCGGGTGTTGTTGATCAAGCTTCCACTGCAATAAAATAATCCGGAACCCTGCTTGACAAGAACGCGCGCAACACCCTGTTTTTGATTTGATAATGCAGCTCCCTCAGCGCAATTCACATTTACCTGACAATCGCCTGAAGTTCCAAAACCATTAGCGTTTTTATAAAGCATCCCTATTTCACGTAATGACAAATAAACATCATCCGGCATGAACGTGCTTAATTCAAAAGTAAATTGATCAGCAGTAACAGGCCCAAAAACAAAGGGAAGACTCTCATCAACAGTGATACGCTGTGAAACTTTTTGATTACCATGTGAAAATTCAACAGTGAAATTTACATCCTCAGCCGCAAAACCAGTATTATCAAAGTAAAATACAAGCGGCAAACCAGTTTCATTTTGAACGATCAACTGCCATTGTTCAACCTCTGAGGTATCAGTCCGAAACCAACCCTGATCAGATTCTGTGCTTAAATGGACTATTTTGGTATAGCCAGCTGGTAACGGATATTGACTATCGTCACTAATAACCTGACGCTCGGCCAAGGCTAATGTATAAATTAAGGGATCAGGATGATTGGTATTAATTGACTGACAAAACAGTGATTTTTGACTCTGCAGCAAAAAAACTGATACAATAAAGACGAAAGATAATCTTAAAACTCCAGATAAATTCATTTTTGTATTCCAATTCTTCTTTTGATTATCTTCAATAAAAACTCGCAAAACGATTTTACTCCTTCATCTCAGCTGTAATTGGTATCCGCACATCATTGCGATAGGCCACCACAAAAGCATCATGAATTCCACGACTCCGCATCGTATTAGCATAGGCCTGTGCAGCATTGAAACTCGAAAAGCTACCGGTTGAATAACGATGTATTCCCTGATAATTATTTACAACAATTGGGTAGTCAAATGTTACGTTGGGAAAAATCTGACTGATATGTGCAATATTTTCACGCTTAGCCAAAACCTGTACCCTGAACTCAAAACTTTTAGGCTTTGGCGCGGGTTCCATTTCTATAACAGGCAATACTGCAGGCACAACTTTTTCTTCCTTTTTCGTCTCAAAACGATCATAATCAATCACTTCCACAGGACCAGTCGGTTCCGCGCCAATGCTGGCCGGTCGAGGTTTTTTCCTCCCCTCACCAAAATGATATGCAATGCCCACATGCGTAAATAGCAGGATATCCTGTTTAAAACCATCAGCGTAGTAATCCAAATCATCAGACAAAACCGTGTGTATTGAACCATTAAAATCGAGGCTGAGATTTCTTGAAATAGCATATTTGAGACCGAGAGTAGCAGGAATAACCATTCCACCTGAATTATAAGTGAGCCCTGCAATATTCAGGCCCTCTTCAAAGATAACATTCTGATTCTGACTATCCATTAAGGTACCTCTCCAGTCGCCATAGTGCAGCCCCAGTGTGGCATATAAATTTAATTGCCGTGCCTGATAACCCCAAAACAAATTTGAAAGATTCAGATATCCGTGGACACCAATTTCAAAAATACGTCCGCTATACTCCAGGTTTGCAATAGTTCCATCTGAAAAATTATCTTTGATGGAACGTAATCCGGATCTGTGCAAACTAAAGCCTAGTCCGAAACGCTCATCAAAATGACGGCGGACAATCAGCTGTCCGGAAAAACGTGTTTCACCTGAAAACTTTTGAAAATATGATTTTTGACTGATGTCACCATAATATTGTCCAAAGCCAAGCTGAACACCAAACTCCCAACCGGGCGCCGGATAATCATACACATTCCTTTGTTGTGCGTTTAACGCTGCACTTCCCCAAAAAGCCAGTAAAATGAAAAACAGAAAAGCTCTTTTTGTTATTTCCATCGCTTTGCTATTTAACATATTGGCGGCCACAATATTCGTTCAGGTATTCGCTGGCGCTACCATAACCCAGGTCATATGATTTTTTCCAGTCAACACAAGCGTCTTCAGTTTCTTCGAGATAATATTTAGCTACTCCCCTGTTGAAATAATTCTTTACCCAATTGGAATAATCCATTACCTTAGTAGGCTTTAAATCAATCGCTTTATCGAAATAAGCCACAGCATCACGATACAATCCCGATTTGCTTAAGGAATTACCAAGATAAGCATACAACATAAAATCATCAGCATTTGGATTTTCATTCAGGGCCAGATAAAATGCTTCAGTAGCGCCCAGATAATCCCCAATCTGATACCGTAACACACCCCAGTTATAATGAGAAGTGTAAGCTGATGGAGCTTCATCAACCGGAACAAAATAAGAGCGTGAATCCTCTACAAAACTTCGATAAGTGGTAAAAGGTACTTCATAGAAATATTGATCAAATAAATTTGGCCAGTTATCCGGTGAAGTCTGAATTTTTATCAAATTATCATTACTATATGTTTTGACCAGCTTAAAACGTACAACTTCCTTTTCACCTGATTTAATTGGATATACAGCAAAAAGCAAATTTCCATCGTTTACAATTTTGCCCGATTTAACATCCTGAATCCTGCGAATAATTAAATCCTCGTATGATCCGGATTTACTACTAGGAAAAGATTCAACAGCTCCGGTTGCATAATTTGCCAACCTTAGATTTCGACTTGAAACAACAGTTTTCTCATAGTTTTTTATAGAACCTACGTAAAAACACTCAAGATCAACCAAATACATAGTATTGAAGGGAGTTTCCTCTGGAAGCATCTCGAAGAGTTTTTCACTGCGAAAAACATAAACATCCAGCGAATTATAACTTTTCCAGCCTTTAGCCAGGTATTCAAACTCATACTCACCATCTTTATACTTCTTGATCAACACATTGTATTGATCATCATCAATCATAATTTTTCTTAGTTCTATTTCTGTGAAATTATCCAGCCCAAGTGCATCAACAGCGGGCTGTCGTGTTGTATTTGTTCTACTATCTGTGTAAGGTATCCTATTTTCACTATAAGCCCACTTGCCATTATCCTGCAGCGACCAACCACGAGCCTGTTTTATTTCAGACTGAACCGGACTAAGAATTGAGAAATTTTGTAACTCGTACTCATCAACATCTTGTTGCGCAATAAGTTGACTCGTGATTACAATCAGCAAGAAAAGTAATATATTTTTCATAGCGTCCGGGTGGCTGAGTAATTTAGTGTTTTACTATTCAAAATTAGTCAAAATAACTTAGAAGCCATAAAAATAAAGAATAATCAATCTTTTGAAACATATTTTCAATACTAATTATTCAAAGACTTATCAACAATAATGCTAATCAAATGCTGCTTCAAAGCCAGATTAATATCCTAATTGCTTCTGAATGTGTTCCAATGCAGCTCCGATTCCATCCGGATTTTTGCCGCCAGCAGTTGCCAATGTTGGTTGACCACCACCGCCACCCTGAATTAGCTTAGCGGCTTCTCTTACCAATGTTGAAGCATTCCATGATTTTTCCTTTACAAGGTTTTCAGCTATCATCACACACAAAGCCGGCTTCTCACTACTTACACTTCCCAGGATTACAACCAGGTTTTCTCCTTTTTGTCGTAATGCTGAAGCAATATGTTTAAGCTGCTCCATATCAGTATTTTCCAGCTTTTCGCAAACAACTTTCACATCATCATAAGCCCTGGCTTTACTAAAAAGCTGATTGGCTTCTGAGTTGGCTTTTGCCAAGAGCAAATCTTCAATTTCCTTTCGATACTTTGTCAGCTGCTGATCAAGCTGTGCAACACCTTTTACTATATCGCCTGTGCTTTTCACAATCTCCTTAATCTGTTCCAGCTGATCCTGCTGATCATTTACGTACTGTTCTGCAGCTAAGCCAGTTATTGCTTCAACACGTCTAACGCCGGCGGCTATTGCTCCTTCCGAAACAATTTTAAATAATCCAATTTGTCCTGTTGACTGCACATGTGTTCCGCCACAAAGCTCTACTGAATAATCCCTGTCAAAACTTATCACGCGTACTTTTTCACCATATTTTTCGCCAAACAAAGCCATTGCTCCCATTTGTTTAGCCTCGTCTATTGGTACACTTTCTAATGTCTCATTTGGAATATTTGCTCTAACCTGCTCATTAACGATCTGTTCAACTATTCTGATTTCTTCTTTAGTCATCTTTCCAAAATGACTAAAGTCAAAACGCAAACGATCCGGGTCAACGAGTGATCCTTTTTGCTCAACATGTGAGCCCAAAACTTTACGCAAAGCAGCATGCATAAGATGTGTAGCACTGTGATTATTGGCAGTTCGCAACCGCTTCTCAGTATTTACTTGTGCTTTGAATACTAATTCAGGTTTTTCGGGCAACTGAGCAGAGAGATGAATGATGAGGTTATTTTCTTTGATGGTATTTATGATCTCTATCCGCTCATGATCAGAGCTTAACACACCAATATCACCAACCTGTCCACCGGATTCAGCATAAAAAGGCGTTTGATCAAGCACAATTTCAAAATGCTTTTTCTTCTTCGATTCAACTTCCCGGTATTTTATGATTCGGGCTTCTGTTTCGAGATGTGTATACCCCAAAAATGTTGTTGGTTGATTGCTTTCATTTACGATCACCCAGTCGCCTGCTGCCACAGCTGCTGCATTTCTGGATCGGCTTTTTTGTTCTTCCAGCTGCTTTTGAAACCCTTGCATATCCACATCCAATTCCTTTTCGCGGGCAAGAATTTTTGTCAAATCTACCGGAAAACCATAAGTATCAAATAGTTCGAAAGCAAATGCGCCATCAACAATTTTAATGTCGCTGTGATTAGATACATAAGTTTCAAAACGTCTTATACCTTGGGATAAAGTCCTCAGAAATGCCTGTTCCTCTTCAAAAATAACCTTACTTACTAATTCCTGCTGCTGTTTAATCTCGGGAAAAGTATCACTCATTTGAGCCACCAAAACAGGCAATAACTTATAAACGAAAGGTTCTTCTGTACCCAGAAATGTAAATCCATAACGCACAGCACGCCTCAAAATCCTTCTGATCACATAACCAGCTCCTGTATTACTGGGAAGCTGGCCATCAGCGATTGTAAAACTTACAGCTCGCAGGTGATCTGCTATCACACGCATGGCGATATCCTTTTTATTTTCCTTGCCGTAAACGGTGTTTGTTACTTTTGCTATCTCCTGAATTACCGGTTGAAAGATATCAGTATCATAATTAGATTTCTTGCCTTGAAGCACCATGGCTAAACGTTCGAAACCCATGCCTGTATCAACATGCTGTGCCGGAAGTTTTTTTAAACTACCATCTGCAAGCCGATTAAACTCAATAAATACCAGATTCCAAATCTCAATCACTTCCGGATGATCCTGATTTATAAGCAAAGAACCATCCTTTGCAAGCCGTTCGTGATCATCCCTGATATCGACATGTATCTCCGAACACGGTCCACAAGGCCCGGTATCACCCATTTCCCAGAAATTATCTTTTTTTGAACCAAGTAAAATTCTCGATTCCTCAGCGTGAGTTTTCCAAAAATTAAAGGCCTCATCGTCCATTTTCAATCCATCCTGATCATCACCGCCAAAAACAGTGATATATAACCTGGATTTGTCAATTTTGACCACTTCCGTTAAAAATTCCCAGGCAAATTCAATAGCCTCTTTCTTGAAATAATCGCCAAAAGACCAATTACCAAGCATCTCAAACATCGTATGATGATAGGTGTCATAACCTACCTCCTCGAGGTCGTTGTGCTTACCCGAAACCCTCAGACATTTCTGGCTATCAGCCACTCTGTTTGATTTAGCAGGTTCATTTCCAAGAAAAATATCTTTAAATTGATTCATCCCTGCATTGGTAAACATCAGGGTAGGATCATCTTTTACTACAATTGGTGCTGAAGGAACAATCGTGTGCTGTTTATCGCGAAAATACTCCAGGAAATGCTTCCTTATTTCAGATGATTTCATAATGAGATAGTTATTAACATTTTTTTGCTTAAAAGCAATTTAGATAAAGCTTGCAAAGTTAGCCGAATTAATTAATTTTGTTCCTTGAACATACTACAAGAAGCATTATTTTTGTTAGGCAAATAAAAACATGGCAGATCCAAAATATATTTTCAATCACAAGACGCTTTCATACGAAAAATATCAGCCGGGATGGCGGCAGAGAATGATGCGTTTTTTATCCTATTTGCTTACAACAGCGGCTTTTGCTTTGGTAATAGTTGTTGCTGCTTTTTACTTATTAGGATCACCAAAAGAACGCATTTTGCAACGTGAACTTTCGTTCATGAATCTTCAATACCAAATTTTAAAAGATCGTCTTGAATCGATGGAATCATTGCTTGCGGAGATGCAGGAACGCGACGATAATATTTATCGGGTTATTTTTGAAGCAGAGCCCATTCCAAATTCCGTGCGCAAAGCAGGTTATGGTGGTGTTGATCGGTATGATAATCTAAGTGGGTACAGAAACTCTGACCTTATTATCAATGTCTCAAACCGATTGGATCAAGTTGCCAGTCAATTATACGTGCAGTCAAAATCATATGACGAAGTGTATGAAATGGCCAAAAATAAAGCAGAAATGCTAAGTGCCATTCCTGCAATTCAACCCGTTAATAATCTTGATTTAAAGCGGATTTCGTCTTATTATGGAGTAAGAATGGACCCATTTTACAAAGTAAATAAATTCCATCAAGGGGTTGATTTTTCAGCTCCGGTTGGAACAGATGTTTATGCCACTGGTGATGGAAAAGTAATATCTGCCTCAAAATCAAAATGGGGTTATGGTAATACTTTAGTAATTGATCATGGTTTTGGCTATCAAACGAAATATAGCCATTTGCACGAATTCAAAGTAAAAAAAGGCGAAAATGTAAAAAGAGGACAACTTATTGCTACTGTTGGAAATACGGGTAAATCAACAGCACCGCATCTGCATTATGAAGTGCATAAAAACAGAAGACCAGTAAATCCGATTCATTTCTTTTTCAATGATCTTTCTCCGGAAGAATATGAAATGATATTGGAATTATCTGTTCAGCCTACACAATCGATGGACTAATTCTAATGAGCAAAACTACGTCAAGCCAGCGCGTGTATT
>JAGYNM010000058.1 GCA_018399335.1 Bacteroidales bacterium
CGTAGGAATAGCCGATTACAAAACCTTCGATAAGTTCTCCGCCCAAGCCAAAAACAAGCGTATTGCTGCTGCGGTACATCAACCCAATGTGGTAAGCATCATCATAAAAGGCAGTGGCCGAAATATCAACAACAGCCGGAAGATTATCTGTTTTTTGATAAACTCCAAAAACCTGTAGTTGCCAGAGTTCTGCCAGGGCAAATCGATTTGAAGCATGCATCAGGAAGGTACGGTCGAAGGTAAAACCAGCATCTGCACCTTTGTTATAAGTGTCTTTTGAGCGGAAAAGAACAGGTAAGCCAAATCCAAAGTGAAACTGATTCCAATTGTAAATCAGCCCGAAATTAGCATTGAAATTTGATCCTGTAATTCTGTCCAAATCTTTTAGCAAAGGATCATCCAGGTCGGCATTTACCTGATCAAAACGAACAACACTCTGATAGAAACTGCCTCCCATAGCGAACGAAAGAAATTGATCATTAGCCATTTGCAGGCGATAAGTATAATTTAAATTGGCCTTGATCCGGTTAAAGATATCGGTATTGTCAGCCATGATTTCTCCTCCCAGATACATATTACGATAAACCTGTCCGAAGCCGTTTATTCTGTAGGTTTGCGGACTGCCGGCAATATTTCCCCAATCGCGCCGGTAATTGAGAAAAATGGCAGCTTTGTCGTAAGCTCCGGCAAAAGCAGGATCGAGGCTGTAACGGTTAAAAGTATAATGGGTGCTAAATGGCAGTTGCTGGGATTGCAATGGCAGCGCGGGCAGCATCAAACCAATAAGACAGGCAAAAATTATTATCGTAAAGTTTCTTTTCCTCATCGCAAAATACTGATTGGTCCTTTAATCACTTTTCCATCCGCAGCTTCGATCATATAGTAATAGGTGCCTTCGGGTAATGGATTTCCGTTGAAGCGCCCGTCCCAGTCGTTTTGATAGTCGTTGGAGCTAAAAACCTGACGGCCATTTCTGCTGTAAACAACAACTTTTGCAGGTCCGTAGGCGCTTAAGTCGATCAGCCAGTTGTCATTAAAACCATCTCCGTTTGGCGTTATCAGGTTCATAATTCCTTCTGTTGGATCAATCGGATCTTCTGTTTCCACCACGCTAAATGATCTGCTGTTTGAGCATTCCTGATAAAAAATCTGAACGTCAAAAAAGCCTTCGTTGATCACCTTAAAGGTTTCGGTAGTAACTCCGCCTCCCCAAATAATACTGTCGTAAGGGCTTTCGACCATAAAAGTAAGACTGCCGCCTTTTTGCATTTTCACTTCTGCTTCATCAGCAACAGGAGTGCCGTCTTCAAGTCTTAAATCGATCAGCGGTGCCGGCCTGATGGCGACATTGCGCGAAACCGTATCGCTGCAGCCGAAGCTGGAAGTTACGATCAACTGAACGGTATAAGTGCCTGCAGCATCATAGAAATAGGAGGGGTGTTGAAAATCTGCTGTGCTTCCATCTCCCAGATCCCATTCCCAGGTGGCCGGAAATCCAACCGTAACAGTGCTAAGGTCAGTATACTGCACCGGAGAGCCTTCGCAGGTATTGCTAAAATCGAATTTTCCGAAGGGATAATCAGCAACAGGAATGGCGTGGTATTTAGTAACCAAACGTCCGCTTTTTGTTTTGACTCTCAGGCCGGTAAGCTGTTCGCCGGGCTGTTCGTAAAGGTATTGTACCGTATCGCCAAATGCATCACCAAAGGTTCCATCGCCATTTAAATCCCATTCTTTTATCAAAATTGAATCATTGCTCACAATACGGCTGAAATGATTGGTTGCCACGCCATAACACACGGTATCAAAAATAAAATCTACCTCTACGATATATTGCACAACAATTACAGCTGTATCTGTTTGAACACAACCTGCTTCACTCGTTCCGCTGACAATAAAAACCTCGGTTTGCTCAGGCTGTGCGATAAGCGTGTCATTCGTTGATCCGTCGTTCCAAAGATAGCTGGCAGCTCCTGAGGCAACAAGAGTCACTGCTTCTGCAGGGCCAATTGTGTCGCTTGATGTAGTGATTTCGACATTTGGTAAGGCGATACTTGTAATTTCGATGGTGTCACTCAAAATAAAACCATTGGCAAGTTCGGCCTGAGCCCAAAGCACAGTATCGCTAATGCACTCAAAATCAATAGTACGTGATGTTTCGCCAGTACTCCATAAATAATTTGCTGCTTCAGGCGCTTCAAAAGGAATAATGGTGCCCATACAAACGGCAGTGTCGGCGCCCAGGAATTCATTTTTCGGGCAAAAACCAATTTCATAGGTGAAGGATAAAGCGCAAAGTCTGTCGCGCAGATTTTCCTTCAGATCACTATCAGGAAGCATTTGCACATAGTCCATTGCCGCAAGTGCATCAGCAGCGATGAGACTTGTTTCAGCAAGATTCACAGCATTTTCTGCCTGATCTTCAAGATCTGGAACAAGGCTGCCTCTCCATTTCAGGTTGAGCAAAGCATCACCACCCGTGTATCGATAGGTGGAAATATTATCAGGCTCATCAACTACCATTTCAACAATATTCGACTCGCCTTCTATGATGAGCGTTACACAATAATCTCGCAAATCGACAGGGATATCCTGAGCACTGAAAGTAATTTCGACGATGTTGCCGTTGATGTTTGTCTGAACCTCAACTTGTTCTTTAACTTTCATGTATTCAATCACATCTGTTGAAGTAGCTGACCAAATCTGGTCGCTTCCATTTTGCCCGAAAGTGCTGGCCACCTGATTCATTTCCTGCCTGAATTGGTCGAAACTAATACCGCTGCTTTCAAAATTTTCGAGGTAATAAGTGGCTATAGGATGATTTGTTTCAGAGCTTTGTTGCTCCAGTACTTGTATTTGATTAAAAAAACTGCTCGTAAAAGGTGTTCTTGATAATTGAACGCCATTAATATTTGTAAGGTCTTCAGCATCAACCGGATTTGGGAAGCCTCCTGGTTCATTGCTATATACAGCCAAAAAACGTTCCTTTGCGTAAGGCAACTGATCAGATGCTCCTTCAGGAACTACATAAACCTGTGTGCGATAACCACCTGGTATAGTGCCGCTTAATGTTTTCCGTTGGGTATAGCTTTTACTTCTCGAAACCTCTACTCCGGCATCATCTACTGCGGGAAAGTTTAGGCCATTACCAACAATGCCAAATTCGCCAGCCCACAAATTGATGATGTTGTCCCAGTTTAAATAACCGGCTTGAAAATCATGTACATCAATGCCATTTTCATCAAATAAATAATGCACTGCATCCATTTTAAATGGCTGTTTGCTGTTGGCCTGGCCTTCGGTAAAGAACAAACCGGGATTACCAGCCTGTCCTTTAAAATAGGGCAAAACCTGATCGTTTATTGCAGGATTTCCGTTGTTAAGCTGTAAAACAAGCGCGAAATCCTTGTTGTATTTCAGCGGTGCTTTGTAGATCTGCAGCCCAGTTCCCGGTTCATCAACAAAGGTGATCGTGACTTTAAAATCTTCGACTACAGAACTTTGTGCAGATGTTTCGAGCCATTGAAACAGGCTAAACATTGCTAATATCAGCCAAAGGGTTGGTTTACGCATCATTGAGGCAAGCCTTAGTTTTTATAAAGCATAAAGATAGATAATGTTGTAAGATCAAAATGAGTTCATTGGCATATTTTATCCACATTTTATCAAAAAGGCTGTTTGTGCTTTTTGCAAACATTCAGCTTTGACTGTAAACTTATTGGATTGTAGCACTTTAGAGAAATTTTGTTTTTCGCTTTGCTGATAATAAATAAGCAGTATTTAAACATGATTGCATCATGGATGTTTCTTTAAGAGATGACGAGTTTACATTCATAACCAAATAGAAATTAGTTAACAAAAAGGCGGCTGCTGAAACAAGTTGAGGTTTGAAATGGAAAAAACAGATAAAAAACTTGTTTCAATTAAAATTATCTTTAATTTTGCAGCCTCTTAGAACAAACTAAGATTCCTCCTTAGCTCAGTTGGTTAGAGCATCTGACTGTTAATCAGAGGGTCTCAGGTTCAAGTCCTGAAGGGGGAGCTTCAAAATCAGAGCGTTACAAGATACTTGTGACGCTCTTTTGTTTTTTAGCGCCAAACCATTGGGATTTATAACAAAAAAACCGCTCTTATGCAGAGCGGTTTCAAGGCTTTGAAATTAGTTTTCGAATCAGATTACACTCAGCTCTTTGCCTACTTTGATAAAGGCGGCAATGGCTTTGTCGAGGTGTTCGGTTTCGTGTGCTGCAGAGAGTTGCACGCGTATTCTGGCTTGTCCTTTTGGAACTACCGGAAAGTAGAAGCCAATTACATAAATGCCTTCTTCGAGTAATTTGGCTGCCATTTTTTGCGAAAGCGGTGCATCATATAACATTACAGCACAAATGGCAGACTTAGTGGGTTTGATATCGAAACCGGCAGCAGTCATTTTTTCCATGAAATAGGCAGTGTTGGCATGAAGCTTATCCTGCAATTCGTTTGTTTGATCCATCATATCAAACATTTTGATACCGGCATTAACCACAACAGGTGGCAACGAATTAGAGAAGAGATAAGGCCTTGAACGTTGACGCAATAAATCAATAATTTCTTTTCGTCCGGTGGTAAAGCCGCCAATAGCGCCGCCAAAAGCCTTGCCCAGTGTTCCGGTGATGATATCTACTTCGCCGCGGATATTGAAAAGCTCTGTAACGCCTCTTCCGGTTTCACCCACCACACCAGCCGAATGGCATTCGTCAACCATAACAAGCGCATCGTATTTTTTGGCCAGCTCATTGATTTTGTCCATCGGTGCTACATTGCCATCCATCGAGAAAACGCCATCAGTAACAATAATTCTAAAGCGCTGTTCCTGAGCTAGCTGAAGCTGTTTTTCCAGATCTTCCATATCAGCATTGGCATAACGATAGCGTTTGGCTTTGCAAAGCCTTACTCCGTCAATGATAGAGGCATGATTGAGCGAATCAGAAATGATGGCATCTTCTTCATTAAAAAGCGGCTCGAAAACACCTCCATTGGCATCAAAGGCTGCTGCATACAGTATGGTGTCTTCTGTGCCAAAGAAATGGGCAATTTTTTCTTCGAGGGTTTTGTGTAAATCCTGCGTTCCACAAATGAAACGAACAGACGACATGCCAAAGCCATGGCTGTCGAGTGCTTCATGGGCAGCAGCTTTCAGCTCCGGATGGTCCGAAAGTCCGAGATAATTGTTGGCACAAAAGTTTAATACCTTTTGGCCTGTGTTGAGCGTAATTTCTGCTTTTTGCGGACTGGCAATGATTCGTTCGCTTTTGAATAAGCCGGCTTCCCGGATGTCGTTCAGCTCCTTTTGGAGGTGTTCTTTTAATTTACCGTACATAAGATTTTGGTTTAATTTTTTGGTGAAAACCATTTTTGTTTCATGCCTCAAAATTAGACATTTCTCTTGATTTTTGGATTGCTCATAAGTGTTTAATTCAATGGATTGCTTAAAAAGTGCGAACTTTGCACCGAAAATATTTCTTTATGCAAATAGCTGCTTTAGTTTCTGGCGGAGTTGATAGTTCGGTTACCATTCCTTTGCTGAAGGAAAAAGGCTATGATCCGGTAATTTTCTACATCAAAATCGGTATGGAAGATGACCCCTCTTTTGTGGATTGCCCTTCGGAAGAGGATATTGAAATAACGACCTATATCGCAAAAAAATATGGTTGTAGAATGGAGATTGTTGATCTCCAGAAGACTTATTGGGAAACCGTGGTTGCTTATACGATCGAAACGGTTAAAAAAGGCCTGACACCTAATCCTGATGTGATGTGCAACCGCCTCATTAAATTTGGTGCTTTTGAGCAGCAGTTTGGAAATCATTTCGATAAAATCAGTACCGGCCACTATGCCCGTGCGATCGAAAATGAAAGTGGATATTACCTGGGAACGGCTGCCGATCCGGTAAAAGATCAGACGTATTTTTTGGGACGTATTACTTATCCACAACTGAGTAAGCTGATGTTTCCGGTTGGAGATTTACAAAAGCCGGAGGTGCGCCAAATTGCTGAAGCCATGAAATTGCCAAGTGCACACCGACCCGACAGTCAGGGAATTTGCTTTTTAGGAAAGATCAATTATAACGACTTCATCAAACGCTATGCTGGCGAGAAGGCAGGTGATATCATAGAACTGGAAACAGGTAAAAAACTGGGAAAGCACAACGGTTTTTGGTTTCATACGATCGGGCAGCGACGTGGCCTTGGTTTGAGTGGGGGCCCCTGGTTTGTAGTGAAAAAGGACGTAGATCAGAATATTGTTTATGTTTCCAATGGATATGATCCTGTAAGTCAGTATCAGGATAAGGTTTATATGGCAGATGTACAATTGCTGCATCCTGATTTTGTATTACAAGAAGGAGACAGACTGCGGTTTAAAATCCGGCATCAGCCCGAATTTAATTTTGGAACAATTCAGCAGGAAGGTGGCATATGGTATATTCAGGCCGATGAACCGATTTCTGGTGTGGCTCCAGGGCAGTTTGCCGTGATGTATCAGCTGGAAGAATCTCTATGTTTGGGTAGTGGAATAATAGATCAACAGCCTTAAATAAACTACTAAACCTTCAAGGTTTACCTTGAAGGTTTAGTTTTGTGCTGAAAAACAAAGAAGCCGCCGAAGCAGCTTCAATGTCTCTTATAAAGGGAAAAATCAATTTGTTAGAAACCAAACACTTCACTGCAAACATCTGCAGGAAGTTCAAAGCCTACGTAGGAGTATGATTCTTGTGTAACTGTTACTTCTGTTTCATACCAATCGTTGTCATAATAAATCCCTACAACATAAGTTTGACCTACTTCCACATCGCAAATTTCGGCATAGCCGTTAACCATTTCTGCCCAGCGCCAGTTCCAATCGTTAACTCCTCTGTACCATGCTCCAAAGGAAGGCCGGATAATCACATTGGGTTCGCTGGCACAATACACTTCTACTTCAATCGTAATACCGTTTGATGGTTGCGAAACCACATTCACCTGAACGGGAGTGCCCGAGCATAAATCATCAATCAGCGTTGGCTGCGAGGCTGCCGCAATCGTAATATTGTTATAATAATCATCTTCCCAGATAATCTTTACGGGAATCCCTGATGGGGCGTATTGGGTATAAACGGGTTCATCACCACAAACCCACATATAAACATAAGTCATAAAGGAATTGTCAATTTGGCGGTACATGGCACCCTGCATCACATAACAATCGCAGGTTGGATTCGTAGCACTGAAAACAAATGGAACGCCATTATAACAATAATCTCCATAAAACCAATCAAAGTTATAGTAGGAGAGGTGTGTAAGTTCTACTGTCGAAGAAAGTTCGCCTCCGTTTTGCACGATATTTGCAACACCTTCTTCCGTCCATTCTCCGGTATTTTCGTTATAACTCCACAAGGGAACCTGATCTCCTGCAGCCACATTTCCGTTTGTCTCAGGATTAAAAGTTTGAGGATTGATGATAGCTTCAAGAGAAATTGTGCCATCCTCGAAAGTGGCAGCTTGTCGTCCTGAAGCGTCGGTAAGTTCGATAGCCACAAAACCTGCACTATAGAACATGCCGTCTTCGGTGCTGCCATCAGAGCGGGTTACGGTTGGCATGAGCCCTCCGGGGAAAGATGCCAGTGCTTCTTCAACTGTATTATCAAAATGCACTACCGTCATATCAAGGCTGCCGCTCAAAGGCTCACCACCGGCATCGCGCAAAACAATTCCTGCAGGCAACTCAACGCGTGCGCGTCCTCCGGGAGTTTGCACAGTGGCTGGGTTTTCGACACGACCGGCTGTTGCTGAACTAATCCCGGTTTCGCGCGAAACGGTAACACCTTCGGGTGGATTATCAAGGCGTACCATATTAACCCTGATTTGAGTTCTGCCTGGAGCAACCAGCGTTACTTTTTGACTTGTGGCCAGATATCCAGGTACATTTCCGACTACATTGAATGAGATAGGTTTATTAAGTGATGGTGTAAAATCAGCATTTGGAACCATCGCCAGTCCCAGCATTCCCCTTTGCGAGGCGTATTGCATGCTTTGATGTTGTACACCTGTAATATCCATTACACCATCGCTGTCGCGTCCTGTAATTCTGGCATTAACAGACATATCACCATTGCGTCCGATTAATTCACCTGTAGCCGCATCGTAGAATTGAACATCAACTGTCGTTTCAATCAAGTTGTAATCTATGATTAGTTTTGCACCATCAGCAGCATCTTTTAGCTTATTGCAGGAACTGCTAATCATTAATCCGGCTAATAAAAGTATGATGGCCGAATAGCTCAATATTTTATGTGTTTTCATTTTGTAAAGTTTTTATGTTTTTATAAAAAGCGAAACGAGAGCTGAAAATTCAGCATCGGATATATGTTAAACGAAGACAAATTATCTTCAAGTAATTGCCGTTGTTCTTCTGAGCCAGTGGGTTCTAACATTCCTGTAGCACCTAGCTCTACTTTTGGCTTACCGTGAAATGCTGCACCCAATTCAACGGCAAAAGATACCACATTGTCTTTGGAAAGCGAACGACCAAGGCCAATGCCAGCATATGGGCTAATTGATGAACCTGGTTTGACTCTAAAGTCCAAAGAGCCAATTTGTTCTGGCTGAACCTCCATAACACCAATTGTGATTGTTTTGTTTGGGTAGCCGTTTAATCCAATTTCGTTCATGTTGTAAATTATTCCACCACTTAAAAAAAATACCCTGGCAAGGTGAAAATTTAAAAGCAGGGAAACACTGCTCAGATTGGCATCTGCACTTCCATTTACGTCAATGTTTTCATCTTCATGGGTGTATTTATAATTGAAATAAGTTCCGCCAAGACGAACCTGGAAAGTGGGATTTATTGCAGCAATGATCTCGGCACCAGGGCCAAAAGTGCTGAGTTTAACACCCAGTCCGAGGCCAAAACCCTGCTCTATTTCGTCTTCAGTATATTCGTAGGCGCTTTCTTCTTGCAGTTCTTGTGCATAGGATTGAACACTGAGTAGCCCGAAAACGCTTGCGAAAAGTAATATTATCAGCCGTTTCATAAATTTTGATTTTTGGTTGAAATAGTTTGGTTACACTTTACAAAGCTAAAATAAACTGTATTACAAGTCAATAGAAAAGAATTTTTTTGTGATTTTAGCGTTCTCGCTTCAAATTTTCAAAACAATTTTATGTACCTAATCTGGGATAGATGCTGCTTCAAATTTGTCTTTTAGTAAATTAATTGTACTTTTAACCAACCTTTTACAAAAATAATGTTGAAGTTTAGATTATTTATGGTGTGGTTTGTCGTTGCATTGAGCCTTGTTTTTATGACCGGCTGCGATGAAAATCAGCCTAAAAAAGAAGCCAAAAAGCAAACTGAACACGCTGCCGAAGATGTGCTCAAGAGGATAGTACAACGCGGCAAGTTGGTTGCTCTAACTGACTATAATTCTGTTAATTATTACATCTATCGTGGTGAGCCAATGGGATATCAGTACGAATTGCTTCGCAAATTTACTGAGCATTTAGGCCTAAGGCTCGAATTGCGGATAGAGGAAAACCTGGAAAAAGGTTTTGAGCTATTGCAAGAGGGAGATGTTGACCTGATTGCAATGGGTCTTACAGTTACAGGAAAACGTAAGACTCAGTTTGATTTTACAGATCCAATCATTATTACAAGGCAGGTTTTGGTGCAGCAAATGCCTGAAGGATGGCAGCAAATGGCAACCCGCGATCAGATCGAAAATAATTTGCTGCGGTCCAGTCTCGAGCTGGCCGGCAAAACCATTCATGTTGAGGCCGGGAGTATTTTCAAGAAACGACTGGTGACCTTGATGGATGAAATTGCTGACACAATATATATAATTGAGGACAAAAGAGAAGTGGAGGAGCTTATAGGAGCTGTGGCACGCGGTGAAATAGAATACACTGTTGCTGATGAACATATAGCCCTCATTAATGAGCGTGTTTATCCGGGAATTGATGTGAAAATGCCGCTAAGCTTCCCGCAAAAGCTTGCCTGGGCTGTTAAGAAAACACCCGAAAAGCAATTATTAAATGAAATCAACCTTTGGCTTGATCAGTTTGGTAATACCCTTGAAGCCCGCGTGATTTACAACAAATACTTTCAAAGCAACCGGGTGCGCTATTTGGCTAAAAGTGAATACACCTCATTTAATGAGGGTCGATTGTCTGTTTACGATGAAACGGTTAAAGAAGTAGCTGCAGCTATTGGTTGGGACTGGCGATTATTGGCTTCCCTTATTTATCAGGAATCCGAATTTAAGCCTGATGCTGTGAGCTGGGCCGGAGCTTATGGTTTAATGCAACTAATGCCTGTTGTGATGGAACAGTTTGGGATCGATTCAACCGCCAGCCCCGAAGAACAAATTAAAGTAGGTGGCAGATTTATTCAATACCTCGACCGGCAGATTCCGGCTTCGGTAACTGATTCTGTTGAGCGTATTAAGTTTGTTCTTGCAGCTTATAATTCTGGTGTAGGACATGTTTTGGACGCCAGACGTTTAGCTGAAAAATATAATAAAAATCCTGACGTTTGGACCGGCGAAACAGATTTCTTTATGCTTAACAAATCAAAGCCGGCATTTTATCATGATTCTGTTGTCTATTATGGCTATGCAAGAGGAGAAGAAACGTATGCGTTCGTTGAACAAATAATTGATCGGTATGATCATTACAGAAATTTAATTGTGGAATAAAATAAATTATATTTTCGTTGTCTGCGTTGTTATTTCGTACTTTCGGGCTTTAAACCAAAATTAAAACAAGATGAATAAATCAATGCCGACATTTGTCGTTATCATTTTTGCTTTGAGCATAATGATTTCTTCCTGTAAAAAAGACGAATCAGACCCTGTAGTAGTTCCCCAAAAAGACGCATGGGCAGTTGGCCTGGTCGATAGTACCGGTTATGGACTCCTGCTGCATTCAGCAGATTTGGGAGAAACCTGGGAGCGTCAGGCCGGAAATTTTGAAGCTATAAAAGATGTTAACCTCGAAAATCTTTGTGTCCTGAGTCAAGATGAAGTTTGGGTAATCGGCGGGAATCAAACCATTATCTATACCACTGACCGGGGGCTTAGCTGGCAAAAATCGCAACTCCCTCAATTGGCTGAAAACATTGAGTTTTTTAGTATTTCCTCAGCAGACAATACTAATATCTGGGTGAGTGCAACAAATGGTATTATGCTTCACACCTCAAACAAAGGATCAAGCTGGGAAATTCATACCCTGCCTTTTAGTCAATCTGGTTTGCTACAGGGAATCAAAGCAATTACCTCACAGATGGTTATTAGCGTGGGAGGAAAAGATAACAACAAAAGCCCAATGGAGGGTGTAATCGCCATGACGAAAGATGGCGGTACAACCTGGCTGGAGGTTGAATTACCAGATAATTATAACATCAACGAATGGATTGGTGTAAGTAATTTTGGTACTGAAAACATTGTTATTTACGGATCAAGAGGCCATTACAGTTTTTCCAACGATGGCGGTAACAGCTGGAAAAATGACTCTGTAATCGTAGCTACTGGAACCGGAGCAGCTGATATCAATTGTTTGACCATGCTATCGGAAAACAGCTGGTGGGCCGCTTTGGATTTCGACCACACGCTATTTACATCAGATCAGGGGAAAACCTGGGTCGATCAGGGCTCAGCAGGACCAAGGAATATGTTTTTGCTAGGGATTGATTATTATAACTCCCAAACAGCAATAATAGCAGGCAGTTCAGCTGGCTGGCCACGCACTGGGAAAATCATTAAAACGTCGGATTCCGGCAATAGCTGGGAGTTGAAATATTATAACAGTACCGCACCCATTAGCAAAGTGTCGTTTATTAACTAAAAGAAATTTGCGCCGGATTACAGCCCCATTTCGCGTTTGATCTGTGCTACCCATTTTTGAATACGCTCCGGGCTTAAGTGGTCTTGCTGGTCTTCATCAAGTGCCAGACCAAAAAATTTGCCGTCGGCAGCTCCTTCCGAATCGGTAAATGTGTAACCATCAACAGGCCATTGGCCAACAATGGTGCCATTGCGCTTTTCAATTTCTTCCTTCAAATATCCCAGTGCATCAACAAAATGATCGGGATAGAGCACCTGATCGCCCAGGCCAAAAAATGCAAATTGTTTGCCTTCAAAGGAAACGTTTTCGTTTTTCACAAAAAAGTCATTCCATTGATTGTCGCCTTTGGCATCACGCCATATTTCTGCACCAATAGTGGCAATTCCTAATATAAAACGTTGGGTATTATTTATTTGATTGGTGTCGTAGCTGGCTAAATCCATCATTTCAAAGTCATTATCCTTTAAGAGATCGTGGATCTTTTTGGCAGCTTTTTCAACATTTCCACCAGGGGCCCAGTATAGTATTACATTTTTCTTCATAATTCTTATTTTTTTCAAACGTTTGCGGCCGTAAAATTAAAATTTATACCAGCTTGCTTTCGAAAAACATGTAGTTTAGAATCTGTTTAAATAATTTGCGAGGTAATGAAAGCTTATTTTCGCTGCTTTTACCTTTAAATGTAACGAAGCTCAAATTGAATCCTGTGTTGTTACAATAAACCAGCTATATCATCCTGATAGTTATTCCTTTGTCATCATTTCTTTTCGATAAACGGTAGTAATTTCGCTGATGCTTTGCTGCAGCGGTTTAAACTGAAATCCTGTTGTTTTGATCAGTTTATCAGCAGGATAAAAATGTTTGGCATGGGCAGTTTTGGCTGTTTCACGTGTGATCAGGGCCCGTTTTCCGG